>NZ_JBVCPV010000189.1:0-5702 GCF_057456495.1 Lishizhenia sp.
CAATTCTTTCAAACTTTCATTCATCCAGTATTTATCTTGCGACTGTCTTTTCTGTTTGAACCAGCCGTTGATTTTGGTTTGGTTTTCAAAGGATATTATGGTTTGCCAAACCTTGTCTATGTTCGTATTGGTCAATGAACTTGCCGTTAGCGCTTTGGGTATCCATTCGTTTTTATTGGGTGGAAAAAGGTGCATGGCATTTTGGTATTCTCTGCGCGCCAAGTTGGCTTTTTTGATGTTGTCGCCATCGGCTTTGGTAATCACTAAAGCATCGGCCATTTCCATGATACCGCGTTTAATTCCTTGCAATTCGTCTCCAGCACCGGCCAACATCAATAACAAGAAGAAATCCACCATGGAGTGAACGACTGTTTCTGATTGACCTACACCGACAGTTTCTATCAAGATAATTTCAAATCCAGCCGCTTCACACAAGAAAATAGCTTCTCTGGTTTTACGGGCCACACCTCCTAAAGAGTCACCTGCCGCAGACGGACGAATAAAAACATTGCTTTGCTGCGAAAGCTCCTGCATTCTTGTTTTATCCCCCAAAATACTTCCACCGCTTTTCTCCGAAGAAGGGTCTATGGCCAACACCGCTACCTTTTTGTTTTCTTGGAGCAAGTGCATCCCAAAGGACTCAATAAAGGTACTTTTACCAACTCCTGGTACCCCTGTAATTCCAACACGTATAGAATTTCCAGCATGCGGTAAACACGCGCTCACCAATTCCTTGGCCGTAGCTTTGTCTTGCGGTAAATTGCTTTCCAATAAGGTGATGGCAGAACTCAAAGCCGTTAGGTTACCCGCAAGGATACCTTCCATCAGTTTGTCTTTGGTCAAAGCTTCTTTACGTTGCTTTCGCTTTTCCATCCAGCGCTTTAACTGCTCTTCATTCATGCCGTTTAAATTCAAGATTCAAGATTTAAAATTCAAAAAGGGGGCTTTCTGTAGGGAAATGCCTTGTTTTCAAAGATAGAATTTCTATTCACTAAAAAAGGGACACCTCTTTGGGGAATTCAAAAATTTAAGGATTCAAAAATTTAAAGTGTTATTTTCGTTGAAACTTAACTTATGATCAAAGACCCATTTATCAAAGGCATTATTATCACAATTTTGGTGGTTTGTTTAATCCTAGTTTTAGCACCATTTTTTATTTTCCTAGGAGCATCATCCTCAGTAGAAGGGATGGATAACGTAAGGATGCAGTATTGGGGAGAACTAGGGAGTTATTTTTCTGGAACTAGTGGTATTGTTGCTTCTATATTCGTAGGAGCGGCCAATTTATTTTTAATTCATTGGGTTTATTCTAAACAAAAAACCGACAGGATAAAGTCAAACGAATATGAATTAACCATAAAAATAAGTGAGTTTTTGTATGCCCCAACTGAAAAAAGAGAAACGTTAGAGTTTCTAAGTAGAGTATATAATGATCTTGATGTGATTCAGAGATGGATTGAATTAGGTTTTGTTGAAAATAGTCAACAGCTGGTTCAAGGAGTTATTCTTTTAAGAACAAATATTCATAATGTTTTTCCATCGTATGTTATGAACAGAATTGTAAGAAACGCTCATGAATTTAACGCGATGAAAATTTCTGAGATACAGGCAACAAAACTGTTAAAGGAAGAGTTTGAAAAGAATCATGTACAGAATGTCAATTTTTATAAAAATCATCCAAAAAAAATTATTAGAGATTACTATTACTACCGATTTTTCTTTAGAAGTATTGATATAGTCAAAGATTTACTAAAGATAAACTTGAAGGAAGAAAAAATTACTCAAACTGTTTTCAATCAAATAGTTAAAAAACATGAGGAAGTATTTATGAAAAATGAACATGATTTTTATGTACGTAATCTATATTAGTTTTAGTTACTAAAAAAGGGACACAACCCTAAGATCGCATCCCTTTTCTATCCATCGTTAAGAATCAAGCCACTTCTGACTTATCACGTGTCACTTATCACTCCCCACAAACTCTTAACTCATAATTTCTTAACTCCTAACTAGACAGCAACATTGTGCTCTCTCAATGCATCGTTTAAAGAAGTCTTCAAATCTGTACTTTCTTTACGTTTTCCGATGATTAATGCACAAGGAACTTGGTAAGATCCAGCTGGGAATTCTTTCGTGTAAGAACCTGGAATTACAACAGAACGTGCAGGAACTACACCTTTTGTTTCAACAGGCTCATCTC
The DNA here is from genome assembly GCF_057456495.1 of Lishizhenia sp. Classification (NCBI taxonomy): domain Bacteria; kingdom Pseudomonadati; phylum Bacteroidota; class Flavobacteriia; order Flavobacteriales; family Crocinitomicaceae; genus Lishizhenia; species Lishizhenia sp. The sequence goes on from NZ_JBVCPV010000189.1 coordinate 2,201, forward strand.
CTGTTACGTCAATGATTTTTGTAGATTTTGTCAATACTACGTTTGCACCCAATACGGCTTCTTTCTCTACGCGCACACCTTCAACAACAATACATCTAGATCCGATGAAAGCACCGTCTTCGATGATTACTGGTGCAGCTTGTAATGGCTCCAATACACCACCAATTCCAACACCACCACTCAAGTGAACGTTTTTACCAATTTGCGCACAAGATCCAACCGTTGCCCATGTATCTACCATAGTACCCGCGTCTACGTAAGCACCAATGTTGATGTAAGATGGCATCATAATTACTCCAGCAGAAACGTATGCTCCGTAACGTGCTACAGCATGAGGTACTACACGTACACCCAATTCTTTGTAGTTTGTTTTCAAAGCCATTTTATCGTGGAATTCGAATGGACCAACCTCGATTGTTTCCATTTTACGAATAGGGAAGTACAAAACTACTGCCTTCTTTACCCACTCGTTCACTTTCCAACCACCGTTACCATCTGGCTCAGCAACGCGTAATCTTCCTTTGTCAATTTCCTCAATTACTTGATTAATTGTCTCTATCGTTTTAGCATCTTCTAAAAGACTTCTGTCTTCCCATGCTTTTTCTATGATTTCTTGCATAACTTTTTTCAACTTGTGCCACAAAATTAGGGTCTTATCCGAGAATAGCCATGTAGATTAGTCGAGAAAACAGAATTTTTACATTTTTCTCAATTTTTGTTGAGATGAACGAAGTTTTAGCGTGAGTATAGAACAAGCCTACAGCGAAATTTAAATTTTGATTTTTAACAGGTTCTCGAGCGAAGTCGAGAGATTATTTCTATTTGGCTGCCTTAAGCGGCTATACGTTGTAGTCCCCAGGCTAAAAAGCAAGTCAACCAAAGCTGGCCCCAACACTTCCGCTGGTCGTATTGGCCCCAACTGTTTTCCTAACTTTTCAGCCAGCGGCGCTGCCACTGCTATCCGCGGCAGAAGTCAGTATTGAGTGTGAGTAGGGAGCAAGAGGCTGTTGGTTTAAAATCAGAATGGAAATCAATTTAACTTTTACAAATAAGGTACATAGATTAAGTATGCAAAGTATAGAGTAGGGACTAGAATAAAAATTTTTAGTATTACGTGTACTTCGGCTATTATAATAGCTACAATACCTGAAATAACAAAAAAAGGAAATATGACCATTCCTAGGAATCCAAAATAGAGGTAAAAACAAGCAAAGCCAAAAATAATACTGAATACGCCCATATTGAAGTTGGTGTACAGTTTTTGCTTAAGGTATGCCAAAAATGATTGAATATTTGGGTTCATAAATTTTGATTAAAGTTACTAGCAATTTTGGACATTGGAAAATGAAAACTCTGAAATCATTGCGCGACTCACTCAATTCATCCGCTAAGAGGAAGGTGACTTTTGGAATGACTCAACTGAAGTTGAACAAAAAACATATTACAAGGTGTAGAAGAGAGATAGATAAAGGGAGAAGAATCAAGAGCGAGTCCTTTTTAAAGAAAATTTCCTAGCTTTTGAAAGCCTATCTATCCGAACTAAAACAATTACAAATATTGGTATTCGTAGAAATCTAAAAAAATACAAGTTTAGACATCGAAAAAATTAGCTTTTCAAAAACTTCCTGAAAATAGACGTTTTCAAATCCTTCTTATGTTTTTTAGAAAGTAAAGCTTCTGCAAATTCTACAATGCCTTCCGTTTCTTTTCGCTTCAATGAGTCTTGGAGTTTTTTATAGTCTATTTTCATTGGCACATCAACTACGAAATAATTTTCACTAACACCCTCTGTGCTACAATTTACATCCTTAAACCAATCACGTATTTCTGAATTTAACGTGTTCTTTTGGTGAACAAAAATTTGAAGTATGGAATGGTTAGAAGCTCTAATAACTTTCTGAAAGCAAAGAACTCCATCTTCGTCTACTATCGCATGAATAATGTCCTTACATGCAAAGGGAGCTCCATAAAAAGGGATATTGTCGATTTGGTATAAGCCTTTACGAAGATCATGAATTTTAGCCCATAAAGTTTCAATAGTGCGTTCTTCTAATACATCACTGTAATATTCAGTTTTAATTTTTACGAGTTCAGATTTATCCATGATTTAAAGGTACTATAAACCGCGTAATACTTTTTACCTTATCACCCTTGGCGCCGCTGAATTCATAGAATTCAGAGAAAGCGTAAATGATTCCATTTTCGCAGGTCATTTTACCCATTACGGCGCCTTCTCGTCCGTGGGTAAGGACTTTTTCTAAGCAGAGAGCTCTAATTGGACTATCCATAAAAATGCTTTCGTTGAGATCATCTTTCGACACTATTTTTTGTGTTTCTAAACAATTCCAAGCGAATTTGTCTGTAAAAGCTTCACGCAAGGCAGTCAAATCTCTGCGAGTATAGGCCATATTGATATTAACCAAAAAATCTTTTTTCGGCGCATTGTCGCACCCTTTGGGGATGGAAAGTTTCATTGTTTTACATTTTTGTTGAATCATCTCTATACATATCTACATCAACAACGGTTTTAGTTTTATAAAGAAATTCTATTGTTTTCTCATCTAAGCCCAAAGCCGGTGTGTTCAACTCCTCGTTAAAATCAATTTCTAGTACAAATTGAAGTACACTGTGTAAATCGTATTTTTCTTTGAACTTATTTATTTCATCAATTTTCGGGAATAGAGTATTGGTAAGATCCAATACATGATCATATAAATCACTATCGTTTGCAAGTTTTGGTGTACCATACTGCCATATAGAGTACTTACTTTTGGCAATGTATCTTCCTTTTTCACCTTTCTTAATGGCGTATGTCGCATCAAGTTCAAAGATTTCAGAAAATTCTCTAGGGTTGAAATCACCTCCTTTCAGGGCAAAGTAGATATATGTTTTTTTATTTGTCATAATTACTCATCTTCATACCTAGGAATAACGCGTATAGACTTTTTCTTTTTTGGTGGTGATGGTACGCTTGGCTGTTTTACATAGTCAATAAATGTTATTCTGTCTGGTGGTATTGTTAAATCTTCTTCTCTAAAAACTTTTGTATAGTTTTCAAAAATTACCAAAGTGTATTTTCCACCCAACACTAAGGGAGACCTAACAGATGATAGAGAATCACCAGAAAACTCAAAGGCCGTGCTATCTTGGGTTTTATTGTTCACCATTAGTACTTGAATTAAAGTCGAGTCGGTAAATATTTCAGCATACTTAAAATCTATTTCCAAATAAGCATATTTCCAATTGTCATATCCATTTTGTGCAGCGCTAAACTGACTTGTTAAAAGGAAAAGAATTAAAAGTGTTTTTAGCATGATTTTAAATTAGTAATACTAAGTTAAAATTTTCTGTTGCAAACCCTCAACCCTTCAAACTAAGATTCCTGAACAGAGCCGAAGGACAACCCTCAACCCCGCAATTATTAAATCTTTAAATCACGAAGTTCAGTTCGTTCTTATATTTTTAAATAGCATCACTCCATCTAAAAGTCTAAAAATCTAAC
>NZ_JBVCPV010000190.1:0-5560 GCF_057456495.1 Lishizhenia sp.
CGGAGCCATGAGCCCAGAAAACAAAGCAATAGGATTAGTTTCATCCCTCGAATCCTTTATAGGATTATCAGGTTTCGCCTTGGCTACAGGACTCCTATATGGAAGATTTTCCAAACCCAAAGCAAAACTTATTTTCAGCAAAAATGCACTAATTGCTCCCTACAAAGAAATACAAGGATTAATGATTCGAGTAGCCAATCAAAGGGATAGTCAGCTCATAAACCTAAAGGCAAAACTAGCCTTCTCACAAGTACAAAATGAAAAAAGAGAATTCTTCTTTCTTCCACTCGAAATGGATATGATTAACCTCTTAGCCTCGAGTTGGACCATCGTACACCCCCTTGATGAAAACAGTCCTTTAAAAAACCTAACCCTAGAAGATGTCCAAACCAAAGACATGGAAATCCTACTTTTCCTGGAGGGCTATGACGAAACCTATGCACAAAGCATACACTCACGCACCTCTTTCAAAGGGTCAGAAATATTGTTCAATAGAAAGTTTAAACGCATATTGGGTAAAAGTAAAAATGGCAAAGCTCGGGTAGAATTAGATCAATTGAGTAGCGTTGAAGAAGTTGAGAAGCGTTAATTTATCACCCCTTTAAACTATTAACCATATCCCCTAAAACCAGTAAACGCAATGAGCATTCAGATATACTTTTTTATGAAAAGAAGAGGTGAAAAGTTATGCTACCTCAATAATAATTAAGGACAATTATTCTATTCAAACCGTTAAAAACACAAGAATTAAAACATTGTAAATCAAACATTTTAAGATTTTTACATACAGGAAATCTCCCCTTTTCACAGTAAGAATATACACTTTTATTGCCAACAAGAATTTCATTCTAATTTTTTAGTTGAAAGAGAGTGCTCCAAACTCAACCCTAACAACACCCTAAAATGTACCTCTGAAATTTCTCCATCTACCTTACCAGTTCCATGTAATGTATGCAAGGGGGAAATGATATGTTGTGAAAAGGATAAGGATATTTTTATTTTTTCTTACAAATTTGTAACCCAACATGTACTTTTAACGAAAAAGATAAGAAGACGAATTATTTCCAATAAACGTCCTGTATTTAGCTCACTCCATAAAAAAGATTGATATTCCAACTTACCCTCTAGTTTGATTCAATTTTTGGATTTTTTCTCCGAGCATATTTTTCAAAAAAACACAACTTCTTTATCATTATTTCAATACCAAATAAAAAAAGTTTGAATTTTTTTTCACATTTTTTTGTTAATAACAGGTCTACTAAAAAATTGATTGCCTTTAATTATTCCCCCAATAAACACGCGGAATACATCAACTAATTTTTTAATTACTACACTGTTTACCAACTAATTACATCGTTCAAAACAGCCGTTTAGATTTTGTTTAATTGGAAAAGTTGATTTACCTTCATAACAACTTTTACAATTGGATTATACACAAACGGCACTTGGAATTTGAATTTTGAACCCTACAAAATTAGAATTCAACATCCATAAATCTTTCCGTGAATTACACGCATTTATTTGTTTGTATGTAAGACAATAAAACTTACTGCTATGAAACGAACGAAACCTTTTACAGGTTCCGTTGCTAAACCTCGTCTCCTCTATATTTTGGGGATGTTATCAGCAATGCTGAACCTTAATGTAATGGCCCAGTCATTACCCGAATGTGATGCAAATGTACCGCTCATCACAGTGGATCTATCAGATTATCCCGACAGTACTTACATTTCCCCGACCATCGTACGTGCCGGACAATGTTGTGGTGTTACAGGTAGTGATCGATTTATTTCCTTTTACGCCAAACTAAACCCTAACGTAGCAGCTGTGGAAATAGGAATCGCAGATGGATCTAACCCATCAGGTTCAGGTACGTATCATTTCATCAATGGAGGTGATACAGTTGTTGCAGGGACTTGTGATACCACCGCACCCGCTGGTCAAGCTGTATGTATACCGCCTTACATTACCGGGCCCAATTACAAAATTGCATACAGTAAACCAGGGAATGATGCGAATCAATTTTTCTTAAGACAGGTATTAAAACCAACTTTTCCCAATGATGATTCTACGAGAATTGGCTGTAGCTTACCGGTAAATATTTTCGGTTTAGACTCAATAACAATTTCAGCTATAAACTCATCAGATGGGAATACCAACTTAGCTTTATACGATTCATACTTAAGCTGTTTAGACTGTAGTAGTCCTTTCTTTGAACCACTAGCAGGAGCACCTGATTGGATTGACTATGTAATTACAGGTTCACAACAGGTATCCGTGGATTGTGGTACGTATGAAACCATGGACACCATAAGACTTTACACCTTCGATTCCCTAACCGCAACATACGCTCCAAATCCGGCAGAAATCTGTGCAGGAGGAAGTGTTGAAGTTACAGCCTCCACTATTGGAGGTTTTGGTACGTATACTATCGACTGGGTAAACGACATGAACGACACGCTTGCTACTGATTCAACTTACATTTTTACTGCGCAGGGATCTTATACTGCCAGAATTAGCGATAACTTGAACAGCCCAACTTGTCCTTCTTTCAATTTACCCGTTTCAATTATTGAAAGTCAACCACCTACAGTAGATGCTGGTGAAGACCAAATCGTCTGTGCTTCGAGCCCTGAAGCATTGCTAGAAGGAAGTTCTACCAACACAAGTTCTATTCTATGGTCAGGAGGCGCGGGTTCTTTTAACCCTAGTAACACTTCAATTTCAACGATATACACACCCACATCCGCAGAACTAAGCGCGGGAAGCGTAGAATTATACTTAGAATCTACAGGTGCCGGTGGAGGATGTACCAACACACGTGATACAGTAGTAATTTTCTTTCCAGACACGATTAAAGCTGACCCATTTTTCGCACCCATTGCATGTACAGACGGAACAACCACACTCAATGCTGGAGCTTCCGGAGGTACACTTCCTTACACCTATGAATGGTCTACTGGTGCCGCTTCATCGTCAACTATTGTTTCCGCTGGAACTTATACCATCATTGTAACAGACTCTATTGGTTGTTCTGTTGAAAGTGCAATTCAAGTAACAGAACCACCCGCAGTACAACTTTCTTTAACCAGCACAAATACGAGTACGGATACAACCTGTGACGGTACCACAAATGTAGTAATATCAGGAGGTACCGCTCCATACACTCAAGTTTGGTCAAACGGTGATATTAGTTTAACGGCTGACTCCTTGTGTTATGGTATTGCAACAGTAACTGTAACGGATGCAAACGGATGTATTGCCACCGGAAGCGTTGTAGTAAACAACCCTACTTGTTCCGGTCTACAAGTTACCGCAAGCAGCACCAACTTAGAATGTTTTGGAGACTCAGATGCCGAGGCAACATCCTTTGTAACCGGAGGAACTGCTCCATATAGTTATGAATGGAACACCTCTCCAATTCAAACCACTGCAAACGCAACAAACTTAAGTGCTGGAACTTACACAGTTACAGTTACCGATGCATTGGGATGTATTGACATAGCAAGTGTTGATGTTTTCCAACCGAGTAAAATAACGAACACTATAACTTCCAACGACGCAACATCTGTTGGAGGTATTGATGGTGATGCAACAGCCAACCCTGCAGGTGGTACACCTGGATATACTTATACCTGGACGCCAACAGGGCAGACAACTCAAACGGCTACTAATTTATCTGCAGGTATTTATTATGTAGAAATTTTAGATGCAAACTCTTGTGTAAAAGAAGACAGTGTCTTTCTCAACGAGCCTCCTTGTCAGAATTTCAAAATAAGTGTAGTTACTCAAAATATAAGTTGTTTTGGCTTTGCCAATGGTGGAGCAACATTAATTGTATCTCAAGGTACAGGACCTTACGCCATTTCTTGGTCAAGCGGTGAAACGGATGTGACATCTGTTTCCGGACTCCCTGCTGGAGAATATGATGTTACTATTACGGATGTTCAAGGATGTACAACTTTCAAAACCTTTACAATCGCTCAACCCGAAGAACTTTCGGTAGCACTTGTCCCTACTAATTCAGTATGTTTTGGTGATGACAACGCAACGATAGACTTAACTGTTCTGGGAGGAGTTTTCCCATATACTTATAACTGGACAGCTAACGGATCACCGGTAGCACAAACGCAAGATATCGTATCTCTTGCTCCTAACACCTATGTGATAGAAGTTACAGATGCCAATGGCTGTACAATTTCTGACAGCACGGGTGTGGATGAACCAGACCAATTGGTAACTACTTTCGAAGTAAATGACATTACATGTAGAGATAGCGACGATGGTTTTATTGACCTGACAAATACAGGTGGTATACTTCCATATAGTTATGCTTGGACAGGTCCAAATGGCTTTACAAGTAATCTCGAGGATGTTACTTCCTTGGAAGTAGGTCTATACGAGGTAGAAGTTACGGATGCTAATGGATGTACACTTGGAAATAAAATCCAAAGTTTCATTAACGAACCAGACAGTGTAATTATAGAAGAATTCACTATAGATTGTCCGGTACCAGGAGAAGCTACAACATTAGTAACTGTTGATTCTATTTCAGGTGGAGCTTTCGGAAGTTATAGAGTTAGTTTTGATAACGGTGTTACTTACCAAGCCTATGAAGATTATTCAGCGCAACTTGGAGTTAATGCAAGCTATAATTTATACGCATTAGACAGTAATGGATGTACAACTCCAATTCCAACAACTATAGAAATTGACAGCAATGTAGCCATCCAAGATGTAAGTTTCGACCCTTGTGTTCCTGAGGGAACTACAAATATCAACGTCACTGTAACACCAATTGGTGGTGACGGCGGACCTTATGAAGTTTCTACAGATGGTGGAGCAACTTATAACCCTGCTGGAAATTATGTTATTTCCCTTGCAGTAGACAATACCTACAGCATAGTAGTAAGAGACCAAAACGGATGTGAATCAACTCCTTGGCCGATTACTATCGCCCCTCCTTTTATAGCTAAACCCACATTAACAGGAGAGGTAAGCTGTCCAAATGAAAATGACGGAGTCGTTGATCTTGCCATTAGCGGTGGAACAGCGCCCTACGTCATTTCATGGACAGGACCAAATGGTTTTGTTAGTGGCTTAGAAGACTTAACAGGATTAGTTGCAGGAATGTACTATGTAACCGTTACAGATGATAGCAGTTGTGTAGTTTCAGATTCAGTACTTGTTACAACAACTCCTGATGTTACACCTCCTACCATTACTTATTGTCCTTCAAACATAAATGTTAGTACAAACAACGATTGTGTATATAGTAATTCAGGTGTTGGCTTAGATGTAACAGCTACAGATAATTGTTCTATTTCTTCTATTGCGTATACCTTAAGTGGAGCCACTACTGGTTCTGGAAACTCTTTAGACGGTATTGATTTTAACTTAGATACGACCCTTGTTACTTGGGTAATAACAGATGGGTCTGGTAATACAGATACCTGTTATGTTCAAGTAATTATTACAGACGACACAAAACCTAGCATTGTAAATTGTGGACTTGGAGACCAAAATGTATTCACGCCATCTGATGGTTGTATTTACACCG
>NZ_JBVCPV010000191.1:0-5524 GCF_057456495.1 Lishizhenia sp.
CCGCCAATAAAGCAACCATACCCACAGAAAAATACCCCGAGAATTCATTCAGTCCCATTGCGAAACCTCTATCCTTCTCTCCTACCAAATCTATCTTCATTACTATTGTACTACTCCAAGTAAGGCCCTGATTTATCCCTAAGAGAACGTTGGCAAAAATCACCCAATTCCAACTCGGTGCATACATTAAAATTAAGGGAACAGGTATGGCTATCATCCACCCCGCTATCAATAGGTTTTTACGTCCAAATTTATTGGCCAATTTCCCTGTAAAATAATTGGTCATCGCCTTGGTAATTCCAAAGGCAGTGATAAAAGATAAAATTGCCGTGTAGGATTCCTTTCCAAAAACCTCGTGCGCAAAATCTGGAAATATCGTACGCTCTAATCCTACCATACCTCCAACAAAAGCATTTACAATTACCAAAATCGTAAATTGCTTCCAATTCTCCTTCAACCCTAGTTCAACTTTATCCTTCTTGCTCATAGTATTCAAATCGTCAAAAGTCTCAATTATAAGCAAAAAAAAGCGTAACTCTTGTTACGCTTAAAATTTCAATGGTTTTCCTTGCTCTAGCCGCTCCTCCTTTGGAAGGATTTCCATGTTATCCCAAAGTCCTGTTTCCAAGGTTTTTGCATAGGCTTCTGGCAAACCCTCTACTTGCATTTTTTCCTGAGCTTTCTTCCAATTATATTCGAAGGAACGGTGTTTTACCCTTTTTGTTTTTAAATCTACAAGGGCATACCACACATGAGAACGTCCATCATTTGCTGGCATTCCTATTACACCGGCATTTACCCAAAGTCCCGTTTCTAAACTTTGATAAAAAGGGATTCCACTATGTCCAGCCAATACTACATCCACTTGCAATTCTCTCATTATTTCTTCTTTATCTGCGGCGGGCGTAGATTTAAAAATGAATTGAGAAATATCTCTTAAACCACCATGAATCACTCCCACTTTGCAACCGTCGATTTCTAGGGTTATGGTTTCCGGCAATAACTTCATTTCATCCTTGGCTTTTTCATTGACATGAATTTGAGCGTAAGGAAACCAAGTTTGAGAAAAGTTTGAACACCTTGATCCTTCTTCGAAATTACAACCACAATCTTCTGCACCAGCAGAAAGTTGTTGTTCCACATTTCCTGCTATCCAGTGAATGCCCCAATCTTTTATCAGATCTATGGTCTCTTGGGGATTTCCACAATAACCAACAACATCTCCTGTACAAATTACACGAGAGGGTTCAAACCCCAATTCTCGTGCAATATCTTTCATTTTTTGTGTAGCCTGAAGGTTACTGTAAGGTCCTCCAAATACAAGGATTTCGTTCTCCATTATTTCGCTATTTATTCTTTTGGTGTAGAACGTTTAGACTTACTTTTATACTCTCCAAACCCCACAGAGGCTTTGATGTAAAACAAAGATTTCACATGTGGACCACCTTTGAGTTTATCTTCGGTAGTAAGTTCTACCCACCTTCTAGAAACATAGGGTAATTGTGTTCCAATTTTAAGACTATAGGTAAAAGATGAATTAAACTGGAAACCAATTCCTAAATCCGCTCCGTGCATTCTGTTGTCTAAACTTACGTAGGCTTTATTCTGCGTTAAATAACTTTCAAAATCTGTAGCGGCCTGATCGAATCCCTCATAAGTGTAATTATAATTCAGTAAACGATAACCGATGTAAGGATAAAGGTCCCAAGTATCTTTTTTGATTAAGCTATAACCATAGGAGAAAGCAACAGTAGAAAGGGTATTCTTCACTCTGTAATTAGTTTGTTCTTCTTCTTTAGAATTTATTGAATAGTCAATGCCATAAACATGTTGTCCATATTTCCCATTCAAATTAAAACCAAAAAGGACTTCTGGCAAACTGCCTTTTTCTAAAGACTTACTGTTTAAATAGGTGTTAAACTGACCTCTTTGAAAATCAACATACTCCATTTGAAACCCATAAGAAATCCCTTTGTAATTTTCGCTTTGAGCATTCACAAACAATGAGCTCAAAAGCCCTAAACCAAGTAATAATTTTTTCATAATTTAATCGTTTAAAGTGTAAAAAACATCTACCTCATCCAGAACAGTGAAACCAAAATGATCGTAAACTTTTTTCCCTTGAGGAGTAGCTTGTAAAACCAGTGTATCCAAATCCATCTTCTTACTCAAGTAAAACGCATATTGCGTAATTAAGGAGCCCAAACCTAAATTTCTATACTCCGGTAAGGTTACCACAAAATAGAGTCCTAAGGTATTTTCATAAGGATGAAACATGGCCGCGCTTACCGCTTGGTTTTGATGATGACCTAGAACTAAAATAATTTCTTGGTCTTGTAACATCTTCCCAAAGGCGTTATGGTTCAAATTCCTTTCCGCCAACAAGGTATTTTCTACCAAATCCATCCATCGTTTAAAATCATGTTCGTTCTCAACCGTTTTCAATCGAGAAAAATCTGCGTTTTGAGGTAAGGAAAAGTCTGTACTTTCCGCCTCCATTTGATACCAAACACCGTGCCTTTTATAGGTTCTTTTTAAATCTTCAACAAGTGTTTTATCACTCACAAAGCGAGGTAATAACAGTGTGATTGGTTTTCCTATGTCTTCAATATTCCTTTTTGTAAGCTCTGAGAACCGAAACACATTCACCCCTAAATTGGGCCAGGCAGAATGAGCAGAACTATATGCTGTCAAATCCTCAAATTTCACCTTTGTTGCAATACCATACTTACACGTTAGGTCCAACAAATGTTCATAGTTCTTCACCCAATTCGATTTCACTTTTTCAGTTTTAAGCCAAAAGGTAAGAAATATAAAAACACACAAAAGAGGACTCCAAAAATATTTGCCCACAGTAATGAAGCATAAGGACCTTCTGTAAAAATTAGAACATTAGGAAATAAATCCATCGCGTGTAATATTCCAATTGATATTCCTCCCAGTACACTCGTATAAAAGCTTAAGGAAGGGGCTTTCAACCACCAAAACAGGAAAATGGGTGTTAGACCGATTACCATCGTTCCACTTACAGTGGTTGCAGACAAGACGGTAGGATTAAAAAAAATAGGGATACTGCCCAATACAGCCACGATGACCATAGTTACTCTACCCACCTTCACAGAAGTTCCTACTCCTAAATCTATAGCAATTAATTTACTAAAAGATGCAAATGAAGAATCTAAGGTTGAAGCTGCGGATACGATCATAATAAAATTGATGAGCAGCAAAAGCACGGGACCAAAGATTTTACCATAATCTGCTAAACTTCCCGGTTCCATCCCTTGCATTTTCCCAAAAATCCCAAGAAAACTAAATAAGAATATACATATTCCTCCCAGTATACCTGCAGCAATAAAACTCCACAGCATAACTTTGGGTTGGGTAATGAAAGCCCTATCGGTCATCACCGGATCGTGAAAGGGGTAACTTAAAGATTGGAGCAGCGCTGCAAACAACAGATTTATTCCGCCGTCATAAGAAAAGGAACCACTTGTTGCTATTTCTGAAAATTGAAAGCTTTCCTCTTTCATTAAAAAACTGAGGATTACCGTTAATAAAACAGCGAACAAACCCATTTGTATTAGGTCTGAAAAAATGGAACTTCTTAATCCACCCTTGAGGGTATAGGCCAATGTTAAAGCCGTAAAAACAAGGATTGATGAATAGTAAGCGGTTGTTCCTCTTTCACCAAAATAACTGCCTATGACCATGGTGTTAGACCAAATTTCATTAAACAATCGAAAAGCTATAATCAAAGAGAAAAGTTGCAGTGCACCTCTTCCATAACGTTCATTTAAAAACACATGAATACTCTTGAGGTTACCCTTCACACGCATGTAGTAAATAATTATTCCTGCTACAATAAATGAAAGGTAATAGGCCGCATAGGCCAATCCACCAACGGCTCCAAATTTGTTCCCTAAATCGCTCGCATTTGCTATTGATTTTGCAAATACCCAAGAGATGACCAAACTCCCAGTAAGCATGAACCAATTGGGTTGCTTATTGAGGTTTTGAGCCGCAAAAAATTGCGCACTCGTTTTGGACCATGGAGAAAGAAAAAAAAGTGCGACACTAGAGGCTATTACTAATCCCCATTGCCACACTTCTATGTTATTTACTATTGTTCCCACCAACCTTTACTGTTGTAATTATCTCCACCAATTTCGCTAACGGCATCAGAATAATTGCTACCGTTTACTGCTTGTTCCGTAGAGGGATATGCATAACGCACAGGATACACATCTCCGTTTAAATTATCTGCTGGAATTGTTAAAGAAGGATAACCTGTTCTACGGATATCAAACCATGCTTCATAACCATTCATAAAAGAATTGATCCACTTTTGGGTCATAATTCGTTCTAGGTTGTCCACTCCATTCAATACCACATCTGCTGAAAGTAAGTAATTATTAGGAAGAGCTACTTCGAAATAATCAAAAGATGCTTGAATACCTTCCTCGTAATACGCTTGAGGACTTCCTGAAATCCACCCTTTTTGAGCTGCCTCAGCTAAACAGAACTGTAATTCTGCATAATTCATATACACCGCTTTCATTCCGTCTGGAATATCACGAAGAAAACTTCCCATCAAAGAGATATCATTCAAATCGTAATTATTTTGATTGGCTCTGCTTAAACCGTTAGGAATTCCTTTGAATTCTGAGGTACCATTTTGCTGACTCAAATTTGTAGGCTTATAAAAACGCCCTACTCTATCATCAGATAATCCACCCATGATATTTTCGGCATTTTTACTCATACGTACATCTACATACCTACCTTCACGTTCTGTAAAAATCACCCATTGATTCGGTGATGAAGTTAAGTATGGTAATACCGCATTGTCTTCATTCCCTTGGAAGAAATTACCTTCAGTGACAATTTCTTGCAGCTCTACACTTCCATCATATTGATTAGAAATCCTTAGCAAATAACGCACGCGCAATGCGTTGGCAAACTTGATCCATTTGTTCAAATCGCCGTTGTACAGTATATCTCCCTCTATACTATGGTTTGTAGTCTCCAATATATCTACTGCAGTCCTGAGTAAATCTAAAATTCCACCTTCTTTTAAATAGATGTCTTCTTGACGGTCAAAGGCAGGGGTGAAATTTCCTTCACGTTCCCCTTCTAAAGCTTCGAAATAAGGTACATTGGTCCACAAATCTGTTAGCAAAGAAGCTTGATGCGCTTGTAAAATATCAGCAACAGCTCTATACGCTTCATTACTTTCTTCTGCTTCCCTTACCGATTTCAAATCATTAAGCAAACGGTAGGTTTCATTCCACAAACCTTCATTGTTACCCAGGTCATACCTATCCACAGGTAAAAATTCCAAATTTGCTGAATGTTGCGCCAAAAGCGCCCCGGCGTGCCATCCCCAATACGCTTGGTTGTCGGCACTTTCTGCAATAACATTTGAAAGTAAAAACTGCGGGTGCACATCTTCTGGTGCATTCGGGTTTACGTTGTATTCATCAAACTTTTTACAAGAAAAAGCCAAGAATACGCTAACTATTAA
>NZ_JBVCPV010000192.1:0-5507 GCF_057456495.1 Lishizhenia sp.
CCACCATCGCGTTGGGTTGGTGTCTGCTGAAAGAGCATGACAAATCCAGATTACATTACTGGCCTCGTTGTTGAGTTTACCAAAACTTTGATAAGCTACAATGAGGTCTTCTAATTTCTCGCCAGATTCCAGAAAAAAATCCTCCTCTGTAATCCATTTCTCCACGTTATTTTTCATTCAAAAAAAAATTTTGGAGCGATTGCAAAAAGTAAAAATTCACAGCAAGGACAATGACTTGCGCAATTTTTATGTAAAAACAAATTTGGAAATTGCCGAAGCTAGAATTTCACCGTTTACATCACTCAATTTATCTATCAGGAATTGGCACCGTGCTCATCGTTTGAGCGGGTTGCCAGAGGGTCATAGAGCCTGTCTCTCACCTCTTCTATATAAATCGAGGAACGCGTGTTCTTCGACGCTACAAAGATAGAGTAGAATAAATTTGAATTACAAGTAAATTCTAAAAAATAATTTCTAAAATGCTTTAAAACTCAATATTTACGGGAGTTATAGACATAAAAAAAGTCCCGAAAAATTTCGAGACTTTGATGAAGTTAGAAAACTTAGCGAACTAATTTGTCCAATCTTCTAACTTTTAGGGGTAGCGATTTTGTGGCCAAATTTCTATCTACTTTTTTTACGGGATAATTTTTAATGATTGCATCGGGAGCTGGTTTTTCAATCCACAGCTCAACCGCCCTTGCACAAGTTCTGTACAACGGATTTTTTTCTTCTTCTTGGGCACTAGCTACACCCGCTAAAAAGGTAAACATAGCAGTTAACGCAATGGCTTTATACATGAATGTTTTCATTTGTTTAGTTTTAAAATCTATGTTAACGATTTCAAAAGCTATGCCATCTTTTTTATATTTAGAGAAAAGTTAATTTTGCCGAATAAAAATGCAGAGCTACATTTTGGCCTTGATTCCTGCTTTAATCGCGGGATCTGTAAATAGTTATTATTGGTACACCCGTGGTTACAGAGGTGGAAAGTTGTTTTTCATGGGAACCATTGCGTTTTACGGCATCACCTTATTGATATTAAATTTATTTAAATAATGCACCTTCTACGCAACCATCTACAAAGTTTAATCCAGAGTATAAAGCTCCTGGTAAAAGGAAAGTTCCTCGTATTCTTTATACCCGGAATTTTAGTGAGCTTTTTCTTTTTCATATTGGTCAATATCATCCATTTTATTTTTGGCCTACTGGATTATGCTGGAGAAATTCCTTGGGTGGGAAGTAGTTTACGAACTGGCTTCGCGGCGATGGACACATGGAGTGAGGTGGGGTTAATTTACATCCTACAATTTTTTATTCTAACCTTACTTTCTCCCTTTAACACAGTACTCAGTGAACGTATAGAAAATGAGGTAACAGGCTCTACTTTTAAAAGTACTTGGGAACAAATCATAAAGGATGTTATACGCATGATAGGGATTTTATTAATCGGTCTTGTGATTGATATTTTTCTCTTTATTCTTTGGGATTTAACCTTGGCAAACTTGTTCAACCTAGATGCACTCACACCAGTTTACCTGCTTATTATCAATAGTTTTTGGTTTGGATTTACGTTTTACGACTTCTCATTAGAACGTCATAAAGTTTCAAGTAAAAACAGTTATAAATTTGCCCTAAATCGTTTCGGTTACATGATTTTGACAGGAGCTTTATTTACCTTGTTGTTGCGTTTACCATTTTTTGGTGTTGCAATAGGTTCTGTTTTAATGACGGCAGTAGCTACATTAAACTTTTTGGCCATTCAGCAATATTCAAAGAGGGACAGTAGCGGTAGCTTGGAGGAGTAAAACTGTACAAAACACAGGTAAAAAGAGCGACAAAAGGAGCTCCTTTGCACCCTAGTTTTGAAGTTGTTTTAGTACTCCAACTTTAGCGGATGGCCCGGTGCTTAAAAAAGCTGATAATTTCCTTAAAATTAGAGGGCTTTTTGGAGCGACTTTGCCCCTTCTTTTAAAATTTCACAGAATTCTTTCTGATTCGCTCTCTTACAAGGGTGTTACTCCTCTTTAGTTTTTTATTTTTGTGGATAGCGCTGAGCGATTGAAACGAAAATTATGAGTGATTTTTTCAAAGATTTTACAATACCCAGTTTAAAAGACTGGCAAGCAAAGATTACCAAGGATTTAAAAGGTAAAGATTTCGAGGAATCGATGACCAACAATTACCCCTTGGAAGAAATAAGCTACAATGCAAACTACCACTACTCTACTTCGCAAGTAGAAGAGGAATACCCGGGAACCGGAGATTACAAAAGGGGTGGTAGATTTGACCAGAATTCCTGGGAAATCATGGCCGAGGTTCCTTCTGATTTAGATGCTAAAGCACAGAACACTTATGCTTTGAATGCATTGATGAAAGGAAATACTGCCTTGCGCTTAGACTTTGGAAACTTCTCTTTGGAAGAATGTAAAACTGTAGTTGAAAATATAGGCTTTGAACACATACATGCCTTTATTACAGTAAACAACGAAGAGCAATTTAGTTTTGCTCAAGAAATTGCTAACCAAACAGAAAATAAAGTTCGTATCCTTTCTAAAAATTCTGTAGCCAAAAACATATGTATAGATGCTAGAGAAGTATTGGTAAGTGGAGGGAATTCAACGCAAGAAATTGCCTATGCTTTGCACAGAGGTCATGAGGAATTACATTTATTAATTGAAAATGGTGTAAGTGTTGACAACGCTGCGGCTTGTATACACTTTAAACTTGGAATTGGTAATCTATACTTTTTAGAAATTGCCAAATTCAGAGTACTGCGCAAATTATGGAGTTTTATTGTTGAACAGTACCAACCAGAGCATGCTTGTTCTAAGGTAGCAACCATAGAAGCGCAATCTATAGATGTGAACAAATCTGTAAAAGATCCTTATACTAACTTGTTGCGTTTAACAACAGAGTGTTTAAGTGCTGCGGTTGGAGGTGCTGATTTTATAGTTGTACGTCCGTACGATCAAAGAGCAACCCAAAAACGCCCAGAATTCACACAACGTATGGCCAACAATATTTCCTTGATTTTAAAGGAAGAATCTTACATTGATAAAGTAATAGACCCTGCTGGTGGTGCTTACGCATTAGAAGCAATTACTGAAGTGTTAGAAAAGAATGTATGGAAACGTTTCCAAGCACTAGAAAATGGTGAGATGGACACTTTTGTTGCCGATGTGAACGCTATAAGAGCACAACGTATTGCAAGTGTTGAAGCAAAGAAAAACACCTTAATAGGAATCAACAAATTTCCGAACATTACAGATGAAGACAACACGTGGCAAGCTGCTGAAAAAACGGTGTTTGGAAGTGAATTAATTTTAGAAAGAGACGCTAAAGTGGAATTGTAATGGAAAAGGTAGATTTTAGAAATATAGATATTAAGTCAACGGCGTCTGCACCAAAGCAAGAAGCTAAAGAAATATTTGATACGGCTGAGAAAATTAAATTACAGAATTTTTACAGTAAAGCAGATATTAAAGACAGTAAGCACACGTCGTTTGTAAGTGGTTTACCTCCTTATTTGGGGGGACCTTACTCTACGATGTATACCGTAAGACCTTGGACGATTCGTCAGTATGCCGGATTTAGTACAGCAGAAGAGTCGAATGCCTTTTACAGACGTAATTTAGCGGCTGGACAAAAAGGTTTATCTGTTGCCTTTGACTTGGCCACACACCGAGGATACGATTCTGACCACGAGCGCGTGGTGGGTGACGTAGGTAAAGCAGGTGTTGCAATAGACAGTATTTTGGACATGAAGGTTTTGTTTGATCAAATACCTTTAGACAAGATGTCTGTTTCTATGACCATGAACGGAGCGGTGATTCCGATTATGGCTTTTTACATTGTAGCCGCTGAAGAACAAGGTGTAGATAAAAAAGACTTGGCAGGAACTATTCAGAATGACATTTTGAAGGAGTTCATGGTTAGAAATACCTACATCTATCCACCAAAGCCATCCATGAAAATTATTTCGGACATCTTTGAGTACACTTCTCAAAACATGCCGAAGTTCAACTCTATTTCTATTTCTGGTTACCACATGCAAGAAGCAGGTGCAACAGCAGGAATTGAGTTAGCTTACACGCTTGCAGATGGTTTAGAATACTTAAAAGCGGGTATTGAAGCAGGTTTAAAAGTAGATGAATTTGCACCAAGACTTAGTTTCTTCTGGGCCATAGGTATGAACCACTACATGGAGATTGCTAAAATGAGGGCAGGTCGTTTGATTTGGTCGAAATTAGTAGCGCAATTCAACCCGGAGAATCCAAAATCTTTGGCGTTAAGAACGCACTGTCAGACTTCTGGATGGAGTTTAACAGAACAAGATCCTTTTAATAATGTTGCAAGAACATGTATAGAAGCTTTGGCTGCTGCATTTGGAGGAACACAATCTTTACACACCAACGCTTTAGATGAAGCCATTGCTTTACCAACCGACTTCTCAGCTCGCATTGCGCGTAACACGCAAATATACTTGCAAGAAGAAACAGGAATTACAGATGTAATAGACCCTTGGGCGGGTAGTTACTACGTGGAGAAGTTAACCGAAGAGTTAGTAGACAAAGCGTGGGAACTAATAGAAGAAGTTCAAGAATTAGGTGGAATGGCAAAAGCCATAGAAACGGGAGTTCCGAAAATGCGTATAGAAGAAGCTGCGGCAAGAAAACAAGCGCGTTTAGATGCTGGAAAAGACATCTTGGTAGGAGTTAACCGTTATGAATTAGAAAAAGAAGATCCGATTGAAATATTAGAGGTAGACAATACTAAAGTACGTTTATCACAAATTGAACGCTTAGAAAAACTAAGAGCTGAAAGAGACGATGCGAAAGTAAAAGCTTCTTTAGCGAAATTAGAAGAAGTTGCAGCAACAGGTAATGGAAACTTATTAGCAGCAGCCGTAGATTGTGCGAGAGATAGAGCTTCTTTAGGTGAAATTTCTGCAGCTATGGAAAAAACTTTCGGAAGATACCAAGCTACAATTCGATCAATTAGTGGAGTTTATTCATCAGAAGCAATGCAAGATAAAGATTTTGAAAATGCACAGGCTTTGGCCGATAAATTTGCCGAGTTAGAAGGAAGACGTCCTAGAATTATGGTTGCAAAAATGGGACAAGATGGTCATGACAGAGGAGCCAAAGTAATTGCGACATCTTTTGCAGACATAGGATTTGACGTAGACATAGGTCCATTGTTCCAAACACCGGCAGAAGCGGCTAAGCAAGCGGTAGAAAATGACGTTCACGTATTGGGTGTTAGTTCATTGGCTGCAGGTCATAAAACATTAGTTCCGCAAGTAATTGCTGAATTAGAAAAATTAGGACGTGGAGACATTATGGTAGTTGCAGGAGGAGTAATTCCGCAGCAAGATTACGATTTCTTATACGAAGCAGGTGTGTTCGGAGTGTTCGGACCGGGAACAAAAATTTCCAAAGCTGCCCAAAACATCTTAAATTTATTAATTGAAAGTACGAAATAGTCGTTTTTATACATAAACG
>NZ_JBVCPV010000193.1:0-5384 GCF_057456495.1 Lishizhenia sp.
ATGAAAAGGATAGATATCCGGATATGTTCAAAAAGGAAATGCATGCCCTGGAGTTTATCAATGATCATGCATCCATAGGTTGTGTTACGCCCATCAATTACTTCGAAGATGACAACTACCAATACCTTTTATTGGATTGGATAGAAGAAGGGAAAAAAGATGAAACCTTTTACGTGCGCTTTGCGCATGAATTGAGTGAAATGCACAAGCTCACCCATCAAGAATTTGGTTGGGGAGTAGATAACTACATTGGTTCTTTGCTGCAGCAGAATGATCAAAAAGCAACATGGCAAGAATTCTATGCTACGCAACGTATACTTCCGCTTACGAAAATGGCTTTTGATAATGGTTTGTTAAACGAACTTTGGGTACGAGGAATTGAGAACTTTTGTAAAGAAATCGATAACGTTTTTCCCAACGAACAACCGGCACTTTTGCACGGAGACTTATGGGGAGGAAACTACATGGTAGATGCCGGTGGAGATACAATCTTAATTGATCCAGCCATTTACTTTGGTCACCGAGAAATGGACTTGGGTATGACCCAATTGTTCGGTGGTTTCAACGATACTTTCATAGAAGACTACAACGTTTATTCACCCTTAGAAAAAGGATGGCAACAACGCATCAAATACACGCAATTGTACCCTTATTTAGTGCATTTAAACCTCTTTGGTAGAAGTTATTTGCCAGGTGTGCAGAAGGTGGCGATATTGTTTTAAGCGTGAATAGTTTGGTTTAGGTGATGAGTGATAAGAGATAAGTCAAAAGTGGGATTGTGATAGCTTTTTGATTCTACTTTTCAAATCTTTATTTTTGGGTACGAAAAAGAAATCTACGTAAAACCATAAACCAAATCCTACATGTACAAAGTATTGATCATCTTAACTTCCTATTTGTGTTTATTTGGTAATCAAATGTTTTTCCAGCAGACCAATAATGGGGAACCTTTATTGAGACTTGGAAATGAATTCATTTGCTCCCTTGAAAATGGAAACTTAGTTTTGAATGATAAAGTTCAAAACGGCTTTCTTATTGAAGAAAAGGCAGATACACTTATCTATTACCAAGAGCATGATTTTTATACGGATAGCACAGAGGAGGGGAGTTATGCAGGTTTTATTATAACACATGTCTCTAAAGCAGATTCTGTGCTCCAAAGTATTGGGGTGTGTATAGATTTTGACAATAGGCCTGAGGGAAGGTTTTTAGAAAACTTTCAACGTAAGATGTTTCCCGAATTAAAAGAAACTTTGGTCTTTGAAGATGAATGGAGTAAGGATTATAATAGCAAAACTTACAAAGAACTGATAGGAATACATCCCCCTCAGCACAGTTTAGTTAAAAAATGGCGTTTGTATTATGAGGTGAAAGTTTTGAAATAGCTTATAAGTTGATTTTCTACTTTTTGCTAAAGACAATCTATACCTAGTTGTTTCCCTACTCCAAACTGTTCTTTCTTTCCTTCCACACGACATTTGTTAATTAAAAAATCGTCCCTTTTAATGTTATGTTTAACACTATATTAATTTTGTAGATGTGAGAAGGATAAGTATAACATTTGCATTCGTAATCAGTTTTTTAAACGCTTTTGGTCAAGATGCCGCAAGCGATAGTTTGGCTTTGGTACATTACCAAGATAGTGTAGCGCAGCGACAGGCCTATATTGACTCTTTATTGGCCGTCAAACCTTTGTTTGCCTTGAGTCCAGAATACTACAAAGACCGCTACAATGCAGGTGATTTAACTTACAAAATCACAGATAATAGAGGAGATGGATTCGACTCCCTGTACGGAACAAGAAATTTACGACCAATTTTATACGGTGTAGCTTACCGTGGAGGAGCAAATAACTACTATCACAAAGAAAACAAGCGTAGTAACCACAATCCTTTGCCAGATGATGGAATTCGCAACCTTTGTGTAGAAGGGTTTTCAGCTTCAATTTACCTCTACCAAGAAAATTTTGACACAGCACCCCAAGTGGATAGCTGTGCCTGCGTACATGGTGGTTTGAACGATATGGATTACTACCAATACGATTACTTCGATAATCAACACATTTACGAGATGTTGAAATTGGTAAGGAATTCTGCCATTAACGATAGTGTTGGTCCCGTTTACTTACACTGTTGGAATGGGTGGCATGCTTCAGGATTGTTGGCTGCACTTACACTTCGTCAGTTCTGTGGAATGTCGAAATGGGAAGCGATTAACTACTGGGATATCAATACAGATGGTGCCAATAACTCTCCGCGTTACCAGAAGATTAGAAACATTATTAAAGATTTTGAACCTTATCCAGACTTAGTGATTACAGATTCATTGGGAAATAGAATTTGTCCTCCTATGCCAGAAAACATTGATAGTTCAGAAATTCATGTTGAAGTGGAACACTTGGTGTATGTACCTGAAAGTATTCCTGTAGGATTTTCTATTGTGTTGTACAATACAAGCTTTGGTTCTGGAAAAACTAGTTTTTCTAATCCAAGTGACAACCCCGATTTACAAAACTTATTGACAGCTTTGAAGGAGCAACCAGAATTGAAAGTAGAAATAGGAGGGTATACAGATAACTCTGGTTCATACAGTAAAAACGTTCAGATTTCTGCGCAACGTGCCAAGTTTGTTTACAACTGGTTATTGCGCCAAGGAATAGATCAATCTAGAATTTCTTACAAGGGTTACGGACCTAAAAAACCTTTGTACAGTAACCGTTATAAATCTACAAGAGCAGGTAACCGTAGAATAGAAGTGAAGGTTTTGGAGAAAAAAGTAGACAACATGGATGTGTTGGTAGATCAAGGTGATGAAGAAGTTGTTGTGAGAAGAAGAGACAGCTTGGAATCGATGAAGATAGGTGAAAGCATGGTTTTGTCAGGAGTCAACTTTGAACCCAACCAAGTGGTGTTGACAGACAGCTCTAAAATGTATTTGGATAGTTTGATTGTTAAAATCAAAGCCATGCAAGGAAATGGATTTAAAGTGGAAATAGGTGGACATACCGATAAAAGTGGATTAGAAGAACTAAACATTTTATTGTCTCAACAACGTGCCGAAGCTGTATACAACTACCTTATTGAGCAGGGAGTAAATGCAAAGTACATTTCTTGGAAAGGGTACGGTTCTGAAAATCCTATTGAATCGAATAAATACCAATGGGGTAGAGAGTTGAATCGACGTGTAGAAATCACTCTTCTTTCTAAAGCAAATTCTTAAAAAAATGAGAGTAGTACTTTTTGGAGCAATAGTCGTAGCAAGTATCTTGGTGGCTTATTTCATGACTACTGAGTCACAAAATAAAAAGCACTTAAGGGTAATTCAACCCAACCAGATTATTGAACCTGGCGTAGTTCCTAATGATTTGAAGCACGTTTCCATGGGGCATAGAGTGGGTGACTTTTCCTTTCAAAACCAGTACAATGAAACAGTGACCTTGGATAATGTTAAAGGGAAAGTTTTTGTTGTAGAATACTTCTTCACGACTTGCGGTACTATCTGTCCGCGTATGACCCAACAAATGATGCGTGTGCAAGAACGTTTCAAAGGAAATGATGACGTAAAAATCTTAAGTTTTACAGTAAATCCTGAAATAGACACTGTAGAGGTAATGAAGGAATATGCGGATGGTCATGGAGCAGTGAAAGACCAATGGCATTTCTTAACAGGAGAGAAAGAAAAACTCTATGACTTAGCGCGCAGATCATTCTTTGTATTAAAACCAGCAGAGG
The DNA here is from genome assembly GCF_057456495.1 of Lishizhenia sp. NCBI lineage: Bacteria > Pseudomonadati > Bacteroidota > Flavobacteriia > Flavobacteriales > Crocinitomicaceae > Lishizhenia > Lishizhenia sp. The sequence continues at coordinate 3,732 of NZ_JBVCPV010000193.1, forward strand.
CTCAAAACTTAGGGGATGCAGGTTCAGACTTTATTCATACTAATAATTTTGTATTGGTAGATCAGCAATTGAGAATAAGGAATTACTATGATGGAACTTCTATGACTTCCGTAGATGAATTGATGGAAGATATTCAAGTATTGTTGGACGAGGAAAAGTAGATCCACAAAAAAAGGTTACCCTTGAGATAACCTTCGTAATAATGTTTTTCTTTTGATAATCGCTTAGTTTGCGGCTAAATCATTCTGCTCAACTGGAGCTTTAGCTTGTGAATAAGCGTCGCAGTGTCCACCTCTAGAAGATGCACAAGATGCTACCACACTTGCAAGAAATAATCCAATTATCGCGAAGGCTACTGTTTTCCTCATAATGTTTTTATAGTTTTATCGTTGATGTGTTACAAAGATAGAAATAAAACGTTGATATTATTGATATATTGTAATTACTTATCATAGAACTGTTTAGTTCTAAACAAAATCACAGAATTTGAAACGTAGCATCATCCTTTTTTTAATCTTGGGCGTATGTACTTTTTGGGCGAGATCTCAAAAGGAATACCATCTTGATTTCAAGGGTGATACTCCACTAAAAGTAAAGAAATTAGAGAAGCGTAATTTTAAGGATAGTCTAGAGGTGTTAGATTATCTCCAGAAAATGTGGTTAATAGATGTTTCCAAGGGATATCCGCTTGCGAGTATAGACAGTTTAGTGTGGAAGGATAAGTTACTCACGGCAAAATATTTCCGTGGCCCTTCTTTTAAAAAAATACGCGTTTTTGTTCAAGAAGAGGATGCAAAACTCATCAATACCATTCCTGCTATTTCCGAAAAAGCCTTGTTGAATATGACCTATGATGCCAAGGAACTCAGCGATGCATTGAAGCGCATATTGAACTATTGCGAAAATAACGGATATCCTTTTGCAGAAGTGAAATTAGAACAAGCCGAGATTGTTGAAAATGAAATTCATGTCAACCTTCGCATCAACCTCGGACCCTATGTAAATATACTTTCTATTGAGGTGAAAGGGGAGGCAGCTGTAGCCAAGAAGTATGTATGCAACTACATCAATATCCAAGAAGGTGATGCTTATTCAGAAAGCGCATTAAGAGATATTTCTTCACGCATGCAGCAGGTTACTTTTTTGTCGGAGATAAGACCACATGAAATTCTATTTACTCCAGAAGGTTGTGTTTTGTATCTATACCTAAAGAGTAATCCTGTAAGTTTAATTAATGGTATTGCAGGTCTACAACAAGACCCTATAAATGATAGAACGATTGTTACAGGGGATATACGTTTAAAACTTCAGAACACCTTGAAGAGAGGAGAACTCTTGGAAATGAATTGGCGCAGTTTACAACCGGGAACCCAAGAGCTAAATGCAGCATTCAATTATCCTTTTTTACTCAATACACCCTTCGGTATTCAGTCTTCTTTTGCCTTGTACAAGCAAGACAGTAGTTTTTTAACAACTAATGCCAAAGTGGGGATACAGTATTTCCTTAAAGGGGGAAATTACATCAATGCCTTTTATGAGCGTGAAAATTCTGCAGTGTTACGCACGCAAAGTACCTTGTCAAATTTGTCGAATGTGAGTACCAACCGGTATGGTTTAGGTTTTTACAGGCGTCGCTTAGATTACATACCTAAC
>NZ_JBVCPV010000194.1:0-5382 GCF_057456495.1 Lishizhenia sp.
AATAGTTGAATCGTTAAAAATGCGTTCTCTTAGCTTGTTTTTTAATTCGTTTACCTTTCTAAAGTTGCTTTCATTTGCCAATTGGAATTGGTGTTGTGCTTCTCCGATTACTAATCCATGGTAGTCGTGTCCCATTAAACCGTAAGGCATACGAGGGTCGTAAACGGCAGTATCTCCAGAAGGGTAGTTGAATACCACAACATCATACCTGTTAACATCCGTAAATCCTGGTAAACGTGTATAGTCTAGTTTTTCAATACCTACGTAAGATTTAATGTTTAAGTAAGGGATGAAGTTGTGCACCAAAGGGAAACTCACTGGAGTAACCGGTACCTTAGGTCCATAAGCTAATTTGTTTACAAATAAGAAATCTCCCACCAATAAGGTTTTTTCCATAGATCCCGTTGGGATTTGGAAAGGTTCAAAGACGTAGGTTCTAATACCAGATGCAGCGATAAGTGCAAATAACACGGTATCTCCCCATTCTTTAATACGAGATTTTTTTGATTTCTTTTTACTTTGAACAGCTCCTAATGTATAAGCTAAAATGTGTCCTATAATAGGAAGCGATAAGAAGAGAACAATGTGGTCTCCTGCTGTTCTTTCGGCAACTTGCTTTGCGTTTTCCCAATCCGTGGTGTAGTTTGCTTTTGCATTTTCATCACTAGAGATTTGGAACATCGGAACAAATGGAAAGAAGATACCAAGTAGGGTGTCTACCGCTGATACTTTTCCAAATTTTCTAATGAGAGATACGTTGATGACCATCCACATAAAAATATGGATTCCCGGTATGATTAGAAATAAAGACCACCACCAAGGTTGACCTGAGATTTTGTTTGCAATAGCGTAGTTGTAACCGGGTACAAATGCTTCCCAAGTTTGTCTACCCGCTTTTTTGAAGATTTTTGGCCACATTGCCAAAATTGGGTAGACGATGAAAAATAGGTAAAAATATAAAGCTGACATAGTTTAGAAATTTAGCACATCTTGCATTGTGAATACTCCTTTTTTATCGTGTATCCATTCTGCAGCAACCACAGCTCCTAATGCGAATCCTTTGCGGTTGTGTGCTTCGTGTTTTATAGTAATCGTATCGATTTCTGATTTATAATTGATAATGTGTGTGCCTGGTACTTCAGGTTCTCTGAGAGCGGTAATGTTAATACCATTATCCACGGCTTCTTCATTGTTTTCTTTACAGAAATGAGCTGAGTAATTATCGTGGTTGGCAATGATTTGTTCTGCTAGCGTGATGGCTGTACCACTAGGAGCATCTAGTTTTTGCATGTGATGAACCTCCGTCATATCACAAGCGTATGCTTCTTGTTTATTCATGATTTTGGCTAAGTACTCATTGACTTTAAAGAAAATATTTACACCGATACTGAAATTACTTGAATGTAATAATGCACCTTCTTTATCGGCAACTTTTTCTCCAACACTTTCCAAAGCATGATTCCAACCCGTAGTCCCAACAACTGTTGGAATGCCTGCATCAAGAAGAAGGTCAATGTTATTTAAGACTGTAGCGGGAATACTGAATTCTATGGCTGCATCAATGTTTTTCAATTGATCTGGAGTGATGGGATTTTTTGAAGTTGATCTTAGAACAATTTCATGTCCGCGCTCTACAGCAATTTCTTCAATTGCTTTCCCCATTTTTCCGTATCCTACTAGTGCTATTCTCATGTGATTTCTTCTTTGTAGAATTGATTGTTTTACAATTCTAATCGCGTAGCAAAAATAAGAGAAAGTAGGTATTTTCAGCCTTTTTTAACGAAAATTAAAGGCTAAACTAAGGCCGTAACTTGAGTTGTTAAGTAGGGTTGGTCTTAAATTTAACGAAAGGTCTGGACTCACGTCAAAATTTACAAAATGTGCTTCAACGCCTGCGTCTAAAACATTGAGTCCCCAAACAATTACAAATGCTGCAATACTCAGGTCTCTGTTTCTTTTTGCGAAATTGTATTCAGTGATCAAAGCTCCTTGATCTAAAGGAATGTACTCTGGAAATTTAAAGCTTCCTGGATTATCGAGTCTATGGTAGTATTCAAGTCGGGTTCTATCCACCTCTAAACTGTTGGTGTAAATAGAGTAGGCTGCTAATCCTAAACCTGCGTAGATTATAGGTACTTTGATAAAAGCATAGCGTTTACCCTTTGGTTTTGCGAAGTGATTGTAGAACTGTCCAGCTCCGGGTACAATAGCGCTAAATTTCATGGCTTTGCTCGGAGAATGGATGGTGTCTTTAAGGGGAAGAGGCTCAGCAATGGTGTCGTTATTTTGACACCACGCTAAACTTCCAATGAGTATAAATAGTATGAGAAGAGGTGTTCTCAATTTATTTGTTTAAGATTTCAATGATTCGATTCAAATCTGTTTCAGAATTGAAGTTGATCACCAATTTACCACTTCCTTGTGGTGTCTTTTTAATTTCAACTTTGGCAGCAACCTTGTCACCAAAATGAGATCTAAAATCGTTTTGAATTTGACTGATAGGAGCAGCGTCTACTTTTGGTGCTGGTTTAGCTTTTTCAACATCACCTTCTCCTTTGATAAGACTTTCTAATGCTCTAACAGATAAGCCTTCTTCTATAATTGCGTAGAATAAGTCAATTTGCGTTCCTTCATCACCCGCTGAAACTAAAGCTCTGGCGTGTCCCATAGAAATAAGGTTGTCTCTTACTCCTTTTTGAACCAAAGCCGGAAGTTTTAACAAGCGTAAATGGTTGGTAATAGAAGATCTACTTTTTGCAATTTTCTGACTCAATTGTTCCTGCGTTAGATCACATTCGTCTAACAAACGTTGGTAAGATAAAGCAACTTCAATGGCATTTAAATCTTCACGTTGAATGTTTTCAACCAAGGCCATTTCCAGCATGGTCTGATCGTTCGCGACTCTAATGTAAGCAGGAACTTCCGTTAAACCTGCAAGCTGAGAAGCTCTAAATCTACGCTCTCCAGAAATCAACTGATATTTATCCCTCCCTAATTTTCTTACTGTTAAGGGTTGGATAATACCGTGCTCTCCGATAGACTTGCTTAATTCGTTAAGGGCATCTTCCTCGAAGTGTGTTCTCGGGTTAAATGGATTGGCTTCTATGCTAGAAATTGGTAGCATAGCAATCGCTCCTAATACCGATTTGTCTGAAATGTCTGATGAAGTTATATCTGTTGCTGAACTTTGCAACAAGGCCCCTAGTCCTTTTCCTAAGGGTGGTTTTTTATTTGCTTTAGAGCTCATTTCCAAGTGTGATTTTTTTATCGTCTTCGTTTACTTTCGTCGCGTTATTACGTTGTAATAATTCTCGTGCAAAGTTAAGATAGTTTATAGAACCTTTACTAGTAGCATCGTGCATTACTATGGTTTCTCCAAAACTTGGAGCTTCTCCTAACTTTGTATTCCTGTGAATTACAGTATCAAAAACTAATTCTTGAAAATGTGTTTTTACTTCGTCTACAACTTGGTTGGCCAAACGTAAACGCGTATCGTACATGGTTAATAAAATACCTTCAATTTCTAAATCAGTATTTAATCTTCCTTGAACTATTTTAATTGTATTCAATAATTTACCCAATCCTTCTAATGCAAAGTATTCACATTGCACAGGAATCATAACTGAGTCAGCTGCAGTAAGTGCATTTAATGTGATTAACCCTAAAGAAGGTGAACAGTCTATGATGATAAAATCGTAATCGTCTTTAACCTTTTCTAAGGCCAAACGCATCATGTGCTCACGATTAGGCATATTGATCATTTCTAACTCAGCACCCACTAAATCGATGTGAGAAGCTATGATGTCTAAATTTGGATTTTGTGTTTGCATGATTACATCTCTTGGATGTGTTTCATTCACCAAACAGTCGTAAATATTTTTATTGTTTTTTGGATCAAAACCTAAACCAGAAGTAGCATTGGCCTGTGGGTCGGCGTCAACTATCAATGTTTTATATTCTAGCACTCCTAAACACCCCGCAGCATTAATGGCTGTGGTTGTTTTTCCTACTCCTCCTTTTTGATTAGCTATCGCAATAATTTTACCCATAGTGTTTTATTTTCAAGGTAAAGATAATTCTAAACCTCGATTCAAATTAAGAATTCTCTCCTTTATTTTTCCTTATGACAATGTTGATTTATTGTTGATATCTATAAATCATCAAAACTCACAGTGCTGTACGCTTCTTTCTCTTCTTCCTCAATTTTGTAAGGACCAGAAGATTTTAATTCTGCAATTTTTTCAATAACCTCCTGGAGTCCATCGCTGAATTTTTCAAAATCTTCTTTGTACAAAAAGATTTTGTGTTTTTGAAAACTCATACGTCCATTAACCATGGATTTTTTGCTTTCTGTAAGCGTTAAATAAAGGTCATTACCTCTAGTTGATTTAATATCAAAGAAATACGTTCTTTTTCCGGCTCTTACGACCTTAGAATATACCTCTTCATTGCGTTCATTGCGGTTTGTTTCATCCATAGACTGCTGGTTTTGCTTCCCAACAAATATTGAAATTAATTTTATGAAATGCAACCCGTTGTAAGTTCAACTTTGGAATGGTGAATTGGAGCTCGGATAAGTGACTTTACTACTGTTTTAGAGCGCTACCGTTCGTTCTGATCTTGTTTGTGAACATCTTTATTCAATTCGATTTTTTACAGATTAATCTATGGTATAATCTGGAAGTTAGATGTTTAGCGTTTTTATGCAAGGGGAGAGGAAGAAAAACGAAAAAACTAAAAAGAAAAGAGCGTCTGTCATTTTCTTCTAATTTCGTGGAACTTGGTGCTTGAATAAGTCGTAATGTAGTTATTCATCTGAAAGATTTTTTATGAAATATTATCAATTAATTGGCTTTTGTTTAATGTTAATGGCTTGCGGAGAAAAAAAGAACCCGATCAAAAAGGTTCAAGCTTTGCCAGTAGACACAATAATTCAAACCCCTATCAGAGATTCATCAAAGAGGAACCTTGAAGAAGGAAAAGTTGAAATGGATACACTAGAACAGAAGATAGTGGATGCAGGCCTCGTTGATGTTCAAACGTATCACTCCGGTATTTGGGTGGATTTGAAATACAGCACTACAGATAACTTTCTTTCTAAAGATTTATATGGATCTTTAACCAAAGCCTATCTTCAAAAGGATTTAGCAGAGCGTTTGGCTGTAGTTCAGGATAGTTTAACTGCTATGGATAGTTCATTACACTTGTTGGTTTATGATGCCGTACGTCCACGAAGTGTTCAATGGGAAATGTGGAGAGCTATGGATAGTTTGCCAGTAGCTGAACGTGTGAAATTTGTTTCTAATCCAAGAAATGGAAGTGTTCACAACTATGGCTGTGCCGTAGATTTAACAATATGTAATGCCGATACCATCCCCTTGG
>NZ_JBVCPV010000195.1:0-5294 GCF_057456495.1 Lishizhenia sp.
GTTAATGTTAAAAACAACGAGGCTAAAGATTTTGCAGAAGCTGCGGTGTTAAACGACATCTTAAAAGGAAAGAACTCTGAGGAGGTTTTCTTAGGAAACACGTACAACGACGTAAAAAACAAGAGTATTGCTTTAGGACTTGACCTTAAGGGTGGAATGTCTGTAACTTTAGAATTATCTACTCCAGCATTGGTGAAAAACTACGCTGCAGATGTAAACAGTAATTCTTTTTCTTCAGCATTTGATGCTGCAGTAGAGGAGTACAATACAGTAGGTGGTGATTTTGTTGACATTTTCGCACGTAAGCACAAAGAGTTGTCTCCAGAAGTTAACTTAATTGAAGACTTCTCTACACAAGAAACGTTAGAAGAGCTTTCTATTCAGTCTACAGATGAGGAAGTAGTTGCATTTTTGAAATCTTTATACAAAGATGCACTTTCAGGAGTTGAGACGATCATGGAAAACCGTATTAACCAATTCGGTGTTGCTCAACCAAACATTACAAGAGACGAAGAAACAAACAGAATTTACATTGAATTACCTGGTGTAAAAGATCAAACTACTGTAAGAAACAGATTGCAATCTACTGCAAACTTAGAATTCTACAGAGCGATCAAAGGAAATGAGATTGGTGGTATCATCAATGCATTGTTAGTGGACGAAGAGGAAGCAGATGTATTGGATGATTTGTTAAACGAATCTGCAGATTCTACGGCAGTTGCTGAAAATGCAGAAACGGCTACAGAAACAGATACTACTTCTTTAGAGTCTTTATTAGGTGACGAAACAGCAGAAGCTGATGAGCCAGCGAAAACTCCAGAGTTATTAAAGATTTTCCAACCTATGATCTCACAAGATCAAGGGTTCATGCCAACACCTATCATCGGTTATGCAAAGGCAAAAGATACAGCACGTGTAAACGAGTTGATCAATGAAAAAGCTGCTGAGATGTTAACAGGTCAGGTAATCTTTGCTTGGGCGAACTACGAAACTAAATTCGATAACAACGATACTTTATACTACGAATTATTTGCTTTACAAGTACCAGAAGATGGTAAGGCTAGAGTAGGTGGTTCTGACATTGATAAAGCAAACGTAGGTGTTGATGAAAACTCTGCTACAATTTCTGTAAACGTTACAATGAATCCTGAAGGAGCTGATAAGTGGGCTGAAATGACGGATGAATTGAGACCAAGAACTGGAGCTAACGGAGGAATGATTTACGAATACATTGCCATCACAATGGATAACAAAGTATTCTCTGCACCTCGTATTAACGGACCTATCCCTGGTGGTAACACACAAATCACAGGTAACTTTACAGCTGAAGAGGCAAAAGGTTTAGTAAACTTATTGAACGGTGGAGCTTTACCTGCACCATGTGTTATTGTTGACGAAGCAGTTGTTGGACCAACGATTGGAGAAGCAAACTCAAGAGGTGGTTTAATCTCTTTCGGTATTGCATTGGCTATCGTATTGGCATACATGATTTTTTACTACGGTAAAGCAGGTGTTATTGCTGATATCGCATTGGTTGCAAACATTTTATTCATTGTAGGTTGTTTAGCTGCCTTCGGAGCTGTATTAACTTTAGCGGGTATTGCAGGTATCGTATTAACTATCGGTATGTCTGTAGATGCTAACGTATTGATCTACGAAAGAATTAGAGAAGAGATTGCAGACGGAAAAGGAATGAAGTTAGCTGTGAAAGATGGTTACAAGAAAGCATTAGCTGCTATTCTGGATGCCAACATCACAACATTGTTAACTGCCTTTGTATTGAAATCTTTCGGTACAGGACCAATCGAATCTTTCGCTTCTACTTTAATCATCGGTATTTTCACTTCTGTATTTGCAGCGGTTGTTATTACTCGTTTGATTTTCGAATGGAGATTGGAAAAATCAGCAACATTTGATTTCTCTACGAAAGCATCTAAAGGATTGTTCAAAAACTTAAATTTCCAATTCATCAAGAACAGAAAGAAATTCTACATCGTTTCTGGTTTATTGGTAGTACTTGGATTGGTAGCTATCTTCACAAGAGGATTAAAACCATCTGTTGAATTTGCTGGAGGTAGAACTTACGAAATGGTATTTACTCAGCCAGTAGCAGATAAAATTGATGAAATCGAATCTGAATTAAGAGCGAACCTTATTGAGAAAGATGGTAAAGCGGCTTCAGTAGAGGTGAAATCAAGAAATTCTGATTTCCGTGTGGAAATTGCAACAAACTACTTATCTACAGTACCTGGTTCTGGAGAGCAAGTACATGAGGCAATTGAAAATACGTTGGAAGCGCACGTTGCAGATTACGGTACTTCTAAAATTGAAAACTCTCGTTCTGTATCAGTTTCTATCTCTGAAGAATTGAAATCTTCTTCATTGTTAGCGATTGTATTGTCATTGATTATCATCTTCGCGTACATCTTAGTAAGATTCGGTAAGTGGCAGTATGGTGCAGGAGCTATCTTTGCAATGATCCACGATGTTACTATCGTATTAGGTATCTTCGCTGCATTGCACGGAAAGTTAGGATTCAACATGGAGATTGACCAAGCGTTTATCGCAGCGATCTTAACAGTTGTTGGTTACTCTATTAACGATACCGTGGTTGTATTCGATAGAATTAGAGAATACTTAAACAAATACAGAGGTAAGGATAGAAAAGAAGTAATTAACCTTGCTTTGAATACTACATTAAGTAGAACAATCAATACGTCGTTATCTACATTCATCGTATTGTTAACGATCTTCATTTTTGACGAAGGTGGAGCAATTAGAGGTTTCGTATTCGCATTGATGATTGGTGTGGTTGTAGGTACTTACTCTTCTATCTGTATTGCAACTCCGGCAGTAGTTGATTTAGGAGCTAAGGCTGACGAAGAAAAAGAGAAGAAAAAAGTAGAGGAAGAAGCAATGGCTTAGGCACTACTTTCATATATTAAAAATCCCCGTTGTTTATTCAGCGGGGATTTTTTATTTCGGGGAAAATAGTTTGTTGATCAACGAAGTTTATGCTTTCTTAGCGTCAAGTATACGTTTGGCTTGTTGAATGTGTCGTTCATTATGAGCACTCACAAAATGAAAGGTATCACCTAATTTAAGTTTGAACCATTTACTGATAGATATAGGAGTTCTGAAATTGAGGTTTTTCTTCTTGGCAAGTTCCAGTAAATGAAGAAATTCTTTTTGTTGACCAATAAATCTATCTAAATGTTGAAGGTTTAAAGTGCTACCCGCTGGATTTTTGTCTTTGAAGGTTTTCATTTTATTCAGTTTCTCCTTTGGATACATGCTTTGAGTAAAGTAATTACCAAAAAATCCGGGTTTATAATTCGCGCTTTTAGCGGGTGGGGCTTTTTCTAAACTTTTGGTTAAGGAAGGATTGTAAAAATCACCATAGAGGTTCAGGTGCTCAATACATTCTAAAATGCTCCAAGAATTCTCATCTGCTTTATCATTGAGGGTGGCAAGATCTTCTGTTTTACAGTCCAAGGCAAACTGTATATGTTTGGTACTGTTCTCTTGCAAAAGTTTTATTAATTGAATCGTTTCCATAGTACTTTGTTTCCAATACAAAGGTCGAAAATTGATTCTTTATAAATCTTGATTCAAATTAAGAATTCATGATGCGCGAAAGTGTTTCAGGTGTCATACGCAGGTAATCGGCAATGTATTTATTCGAAACTTCTTGGAAAAGCTGAGGACTTCTTTGTAGAACGCGCTTGTATCTCTCTGTGGGAGAGGAAATCAATAAATCTTTTTCGCGTTCAAGTTGTTGGATGATTAAGTCTTGAAGCATAAGTATCCATTCTTCCTTAAATTGAGGGTGTTGGCATAGTAATTCTTCAAATTTGGATTTAGACAATATTTTAATTTGAGTTTTTCTTAAGGCTTGGATATGAAAATCCGAAGGAGAATTTAAAATGAAACTGTCTAATGCTGCAATGATGTTGTGCGTATACCCAAAGCGGATGGTATGTTCTTCTTCACCATTCACCCAATAAATGCGCAAACAACCTTCTGAGATGAAATAGATATTGGTATTGGTTTTGTCAAAGCAGTCAATGTAATCACCTCTTTTTAGGGTGAGTTCATTTTCCCATAGTGCATTGGAATGAATGTACTGAAGTAAGTTATTTTCTTCGGGCATGCTGTTTGATTAATAATTGGTCCAAATCCCTTCTGATTTTTGAGCGTATAGCAGCTCGTACAAATGTAAATTCTAAAAGTATAAGAAAAGGTAGGTAGTACAATATTTCAAGTCGATCTACTAAGTATGCAATACTACAGGCCAGGATACTCGAAAAGATGAGGACCAAGTAAATAATATTGGTTTTGGCTAGAACTTCGTAGGTATGATCTTTCTTTTTGCCAAGATAAAGTAGGGTGTATGAAAGGATGTACCTACCAGCCTTACCTAAATCAAGATATGTGTTATATTTCTTTTGAGACTGAAGTTTTAAGTCTTTGTGGTTTAGTTTGTTGGTGTAATAAAAACGCATTGTTATGCTTTCCCAATTTGCTTTATAAAAGCCTGTAGTTCTTCTGGTTTTTGAGTACCAATCAAACGCTTTTTACCGTTTTTAAAGACTAAACGGAGACCTTTATTTCCTTTCACATTATATACCCATCCATAAGCTGGAGCAAAACGTATTCCCCATCCTACAAAACCGTATTTAACAACTTGACTTTCTTCTATATCCTCCCACTTGTAATACTTGGTAAAAAAGGGAAACACTTGAACTTTAATTCCGTTTTTATCTATTGTTGTGTGCTGACGCCATACGAGAAATAATACGATAACCAGCATAATTATCCCAATACTGAGGATAAACTCATCCATTAGAAATTTTCCTTGATCTTTTCCCCATAGAAATTGGTAGGTCATGATACCGGCAACGGCAAGTAATATTCCCCAAATCCAGAGTTGGGTAAATTTTTGTGTTTCTTTAAACGTAGTATCCATTCTTTCAGCTTTTAGGAAATATAATTATTTTTAACGAAATTCCTTATGTCTCCGACCAGCTATAAATATAAGTCGATGGGTAATCAAAACTCTAACCTACCGGATCCACCAAACCCGAATGGATGTGCAATTTGGATAATTCTATTTATAGTGTTAATTGGGTTGTTGATGTTATTTAATTTCGAAGTTTGAGCTAGAAGTTATTTAAACGATATAGATTTAAACTACTTCATCTTCATCCTCCTCATATTCTTCAATAATCTTTTCCATTTGAACCGTTTGTGAACGTATATTTCTAGAAACCTTGTGTCTCAAAAATTTAACA
>NZ_JBVCPV010000196.1:0-5263 GCF_057456495.1 Lishizhenia sp.
CCCTTTGCATTGGCACCTACCACTAAATCTTTTATTCCATCGTGGTTTACATCTAAATAATAAGCAGCAGGGAAGATCTGTAAATTCGCGGGTGTGGTATTGCTTGGGAAGTTTAAATCGAAACTGGTCATGGCTGAGTTTTGATTGACAGCTGTACCACCATTGGTAACCAAAACTAAATTTTCGTGAGAAACATCACCGAGTACTAAATCGTAAACGCCAGAATTATCAATGTCTATAGCCAAAACAGTAGAACCTGAATGTCTGTTGCCACGTTGAGGGTTGGTGACCCAAGTTGTGCCATCGCAGGGTGGGTTGGTAGAATTTAAAGTAATACTGTTGTCTGTATTCCCTTCCTCAAATTGACCCCAGCATTCGTTATAGATTTCAAATTCTAGCGAATCAACGTTTCCATAATTTTCGATAGATAAGTTTTTATGGTACTCCACGGTTCCTCCGCTGTTACTAAATGTAAGTATGTCCATATCTCCGTCGTGGTCCACATCGACTAACGCAGGGATATCTGATGAACTGACAAAAAGCGTAGCTGGCCCTCCGTTGTAGATTGATTTTAGCTCACTTTTAAACAAATCAAAACTCAATTGATTCCCTGAACTCGTATTTTTATAAACACGTACACCTCCAATACCGTAGGTAAAAAGATCGAGGTCGCCATCATTATCGTAATCGAAAGTAGCTAAGCGGTAGCGGATGTCTGGAGGTAACTGAATTTCTGCTTTGTACTGGTACCTGTAGTGAGGATTCCCATTTTGAAAGCTTTTGAGGAAAAGTTGAATCTGATTGGAAGACCTATCGAATACCAACAAATCATCAAAACCATCTCTGTTAAAATCTAAATGAGAAAACTGTGCGTAATTTAAGCCACCCGCCCATGGATTGGAAAGTGTATCGCCGTTTATTTTTACTTGAGCAAAAGGGTTGTATTTAAAACCCAGTTGAGCTTGAAGTGAGTTGACAAGCGTAAGTACAACAATAAAAGCGATTAGTTTTTTCATGGATGCAATGATTTCTAGCCTTGAAATTACAAAATCTCTAGCGTTTTAGATGTCATTTTGAAGGAAGTGAAAGGTTTATTGAATGAAAGGAGAGGAATAATCTGTTAGGGGGAGGAACGGCACAACTTGATAGGGAGTTTTAGTGGAAGCCTTTGTGCAAAGCGACCAAAGAAGCTTTGCTGAAAGGGTCTGACTACTTAAACGATTTGAAAGGCGTACAGTGGATGACCCGACTCTCGATGAAAAATCGAGAGAACAGCCGGCTAAACAACTAAATTTATTTAAGTATTTTGTAAGCGTCTTGAGTATTAAACGTCTTTTGTATAAATGAGCACTATGGAACACATCGTAATTATTGGAAATGGTATTGCAGGAAGTACATTGGCGCGACATATTCGCAAGCTTTCTGACAAGCGCATAACCATGATTTCTGCAGAGCACGATAATTTTTTCTCGCGCACAGCTTTGATGTATGTGTACATGGGACATATGAGATTTAAAGATACAGAGCCTTACCCGAAATCTTTTTGGGAAAAGAATGACATTGCTTTGTTACACGATTATGTGAAGTGCATAGATGTGGAAGGGCAGGAGCTTTCTTTGGAAAAAGGCGAACGTTTGAAATATGATAAGCTGATCATCGCAACAGGGTCTTGTCCGAATAAGTTAGATTGGCAAGGTGTAGATTTAATTGGTGTACAGGGTTTGTATAGCAAGCAAGATTTAGAGAGCATGAAAGCCAATACACAGGGTATAAAACACGCCGTTGTTGTGGGAGGAGGATTGATAGGTGTTGAAATGGTAGAGATGCTTTTATCTAGAAATATCAGCGTAGACTTTATCGTTCGCGATGATCAATTTTGGAGGAGCGTTTTACCTGAACAAGATGCTGCATTTGTTTCTAATCACTTGCGCAAACATCATAATTTAAAACTTCATTTATCGGAAGAGCTGGATGAAATTTTAGGGAATGATGCTGGAGAGGTAAGGGCCGTAAAAACCTTACATGGAGAAGAAGAAATTCCATGCGATTTTGTAGGTTTAACCATAGGTGTTCATCCCAACTTAGCGGTTCTGCAAGGAAGTGATATAGCTGTGGAAAAAGGAGTTTTGGTAGATGAATATCTAAAAACAAATCAAGAAAATATTTACGCCATTGGCGATTGTACCCAACAAAAAAATCCTATGCCGGGAAGAAAAGCCATTGAACAAGTTTGGTATACGGGAAGGATAATGGGAGAAACTCTGGCACAAACGATTTGTGGGACTCCTACGAAATACAGTCCGGGTAACTGGTTTAACTCTGCGAAGTTTTTTGATTTGGAGTACCAGACTTACGGTTGGGTGCGCTCAGAACTTCAAGCAGATGAGGAGGAGTTTGTCTTTGAAGATAAAAAAGGAAAAGTGTTGGTTCACTTTGTTTACGATAAAAAAAGCAAAGCCTTGAAAGGAGTGAATACTTTCGGGTTGCGCTTGCGACATGAAGTGTTTGACCATTGGTTAACGCAGCAAACGGAGATAACGGAGGTGCTGTCTAACATTGAAAGTGCTGTATTTGATCCTGAATTTTTCACACGTTATGGTGCGGAAATTCTTACAGCCTTTAATGAGGAAAAGAAAATGAATATTGCCCTGAAATCTAAGAAATGGTGGCAGAAATTAATTCAAGCTTAAGAAGATGGAAACGAACTATTCATTAACAGGTGATGCAGGTCAATATTTAAATACTTGGCAGAAAATTGGTTTGGGGATTACTGGACTTGGACTTTTTATTGTGGTATTGTACTGGGGAAACTGGAATTCGCAAATCGAACCCTCTTGGTTTTTCTTTCCCTTGATGATTGCTTCTTTTGTATTGGGAACTGGTTTCTATACTTGGGGGGCTTATAAGGGAGCTCCGGCCGGAATAAAAAATAATGGTGTATACTTTAATCCCTTGACCAATAGAGGAAGTTTGGCTTGGGTTTCGGGAGTTTTACTTACACTGTTTTATGTGTGTTTATATTGGTTTCCTGGACATCTCGGATTAGGCATGGGAGCCAATGGTACAAATTTAGGATTGGTTGCACTCTTTGATGGTTTGAGTCATTTGTTCAGGAACAAAGATGCCGATCAATGGTTTGTGTATGGGACCTTTTATACCCTAGCCATAGTGTTTTTAGGAGTAAAATTCTTGGTGAAATACAGGCATAACAAATATCAGATAATACGAACGATAGTGGTGATGTTTTCTCAATTGGTTTTTGCCTATTTCCTCCCTTTTATATTAGAAGCTTTAGGAGCTAACGATGGCGGTTATTACAACTTGAATCCTGTAAATTATTACCCTTTAAATTATTCTTTCATTACGCCAGATCGTATAGACCCTATGGTGGCAGATGTGAACCAACCCATAGGAATGGCTTATTTGGTTTGGGGTATCATTGGCTTTTTAATCATTACTCCAGTAATTACTTATTACGTCGGAAAACGTTGGTATTGTTCATGGTTTTGTGGTTGTGGTGGATTAGCAGAAACTGCAGGAGATAGCTTTAGACATTTGTCGGATAAATCTGTGACCGCTTGGAAAATTGAAAGGTGGGTAATACACAGTGTAATGGTTTTTGTGTTTATCATGACCCTGGCGGTGATGTATACCTATTTTCTTAACCAGGAATTTGCGCTGCAATTTATTGTGCCGAGTAGAGGCGCGGGAATGTTCATCTTATTCGGATGGGTAGCCTTGGGGTTAATCGCCTTTTTATTCCTGTACTTTAAAAACAAAGGGAAATCAAGAAAGTACTTATTGGTTGGAGCTGCAATTTTTACTTTTTTAGGAGTACTGATGTTGGTGAATTATTCTTTAGGGAACCATCAAGCTTTTGGTATTGCTTCCTATAAAATTAAGCAGTGGTATGGTTTTTTTATTGGTGCTATTTTTTCCGGAATTATAGGTGTAGGATTTTATCCACTCTTAGGAAATAGAGTCTGGTGTAGATTCGGCTGTCCTATGGCTGGGTATATGGGAATTATTCAACGTTTTAAATCAAGGTTCAGAATTACAACCAATGGAGGTCAGTGTATTTCTTGTGGAAATTGTTCGACCTATTGTGAGCAGGGAATCGATGTGAGATGGTATGCCCAAAGAGGTCAGAACATCGTTAGAGCGAGTTGTGTAGGATGTGGAATTTGTTCTGCAGTTTGTCCTAGAGGGGTGTTGAAATTAGAAAATGGACCAGAAGAGGGTAGAGTAAATGATAATCCTATTCTCTTAGGAAATGATATGCCCCGCATGAATCCAAACGTAAAATAAAGTTACCTTAGATTTTTAAGGATGAAAAGTAAGCAAGTGTAGCATGAGGAATACTCCCATTATTAACGTGGTTATTCCTGCGTTTAACGAAGAAAAATCTATTGCGAAAGTAATAGGAGATATAGATAGAAATTTGGTTGACGAGGTAATTGTTGTAAATAACAATTCCACAGATAATACCTTAAAAGTTGCCCAGAATGCGGGCGCTGTAGTGTTAACGGAAAAACGCAAAGGTTATGGTTATGCTTGTTTATTGGGGATAGAAAGAACCCGTGCAAATACAGCAGATATTGTCGTTTTTTTAGACGGAGATTATTCTGATTATCCCCAGCAAATCAAAGAAGTTGTAACCCCTATTTTAGATCAAGATATGGATATGGTGATAGGTTCGCGTGCCTTGGGAAACCGTGAAAAAGGGTCTATGACTCCACAACAGGTTTTTGGAAATTGGCTGGCTACGCGCTTAATGAAACTCTTTTATGGAGCAAGTTTTACAGATCTTGGACCTTTTAGAGCTATCAAATCAACGTCATTGGAAAAATTGAAGATGGCCGATAAAACTTATGGTTGGACCATAGAGATGCAGATTAAAGCGGCTAAGCATAAGATGAACTTTTGTGAGGTCCCGGTAAAGTACAGAAAACGTATAGGTGTTTCTAAAGTCAGTGGTACCGTAAAAGGAACGGTGATGGCGGGGATTAAAATCATAGGAGCTGTTTTCAAGTATAAATTCACCAATAAATAGAAAAGATAGGAATGCGTTTAAATTTTTTATTTGAATGGGGAACAGCCTTTGGAAAAGAATATTTCTGGGGTGAGCTTTTGGCGACACTTATTTTGGTGAGTTATCTGTTGCTTCTTTTTTTAATATTCATGTATGGTGTTATGCAACTGCGTCTGGCTATTGCATATAGAAAATCTAAGCAAGGAACTAAAAGTGATGCGCCTTTAGATC
>NZ_JBVCPV010000197.1:0-5215 GCF_057456495.1 Lishizhenia sp.
ACTTCGGGAGTTCGTCCAAAGCATAGCGCTCCAAGTAATCATCATTTCTCTTTTCTGTTAAAGGTGAAGAAGAAGCGTAACCTTGACGTTCATATACAATTCCAGAAAGTTTTAGGCGGTCGCATAGTTGTTGAGGGAAATGTTTCCATTGTCCAATAGACCCTAAAGCCTCGTGCAGAAATACGGCTACAATATCCGAATTCGTATTTTCATTGATGCGTTGAAAGTGTATGTCTATATTATTATCTAAGGAAACAAAAGGCATAATCTGGGCATAAAAAAAGTCGACCAAAGCTGATCGACTCTTAAGTATTAATAAGGGGCTTACGATTTAACTCTTTCTACGTAAGTACCTGTTCTTGTATCAATTTTTATTTTCTCACCGTTGTCGATGAATAAAGGAACTCTAACTTCAGCACCTGTATCTATTGTAGCAGGTTTTAAACTGTTTGTAGCTGTATCTCCTTTAATTCCTGGCTCAGTGTAAGTGATTTCTGCTTCAATGTACATAGGTAAATCAACTAACAATGGAGCTTCTTCTTCCGCGTGGAAAGTAATCTCACAAATCATTCCTTCTGATAAGAACTCAGACTTTTCAACCATAGATTTATTGATGAAAACCTGTGTGTAATCTTCCGTATTCATGAAGTGGTAACCTTCATTTTCTGGATATAAGTATTGGTAACTTCTTCTTTCGATACGAACTGGGAAAATTTTGTGTCCAGCAGAGAAAGTATTATCTACAACTTTTCCTGTTTCAATGTTCTTAAGTTTCGTACGAACGAATGCAGGTCCTTTACCTGGTTTAACGTGTTGGAATTCTACGATAGACCAAAGTTTACCATTCCAATCGATGCAAAGTCCGTTTTTTATATCTGAAGTATCTGCCATATTTATATAGTTTGAGAATGCAAATGTAATAAATGATTGAGGAAAGTTGAGGAGAGGAGGTGGGAAAAGTTCATAATTCCATCGATTTTGTGAATATGCGGAATTCTACCTGAATTTTTTATATGACAAGAAAGTTGTACCTTATTTCTAATAAATCACAACCTAACAATCATGAAAAATTATAAGTTTTACACCACTTATTCTGTGGAAGAAAAATGTATAAGTTATTTCAGGAATCACCTTGAATGCAAAGTTCATAAATGTTCAAATTGTGCTTCAAAGAAATTAAAGTGGAGTCAAAAAATAATTGGATGGAAATGCTCAAGTTGTACCAAGAAAATATCACTTAAATCTATTTGTTTTATGAGAGATAGCAACAAATCCTTCTTTGACTGGCTAGAGATCTTACATTTAGTAATGAATGATAAAAAGCCCATGTCTATCAAGTCAATTCTCCGGCAATCTAGACAAAAAAGATACGGAACAGTTTTGTACATGGTTAGAAAAATTCAAAAGGAGTTGGGTAAAATCAATTCTAAAATTCAGTATACTAAAATATCAGAAATAACATTTCAAGGTGATAAAATCAACTCCATTAACTTTCCAGGAAAACTGACTTTATGTTATACGATATCGGAAGATAGAAAACGAGATGAAATTAGATTATTTCTTTCTAAGACTTACAGAGTATATACAAGAAGTTTAAAGAAAGAACTCCTAAAAAGTAAATTTCTTTTCCCAAAATTATTGACGAATAACGAGGAAGACGAATTAGCCATATCATCATGTGCTGAGCAGGGAATAAAGCAGGATTGGAAGAATAAAATTAAAGGTAATCTATTTAAATTATTAAAAGGGATACATCATGAAGTTGCTTGGTATAATCTTCAATTGATCTTAGATGAGTATAGTTTTAAATACAATAGAAGGTATAGTAAGGAATGGAAAGTTGATTTGTTTATGTTCGAGCTCACAATGTGAACAGGTAGAATTGCGCATACCCAATATTTTATCTTTAAAGAATAGAATTCTTCATCACTTTTCAATTACCTTTGCCCCCATGAGAAACAATCGCGAAGAAATTTCTGATTTGGTATTCGGTGTACGTGCCGTAATTGAAGCTGTTAGAGCAGAAGTGGAAATCAACAAAATAATGATTCAAAGAGGAATGCAAAAGGACCTCTTTAAAGAATTGAAGGAAGAATTAGCAGGGAAAAATTACACCCTCCAATTTGTGCCTTTAGAAAAGTTGAACCGATTAACACGTAAAAATCACCAAGGTGTAATCGCCTTTACTTCACCGATAAAATATCAAAATGTAGAGGATGTTTTACAAGAGATTTTTGAAAATGGTGATGAGCCAAACTTTTTAATTTTAGATAGAATTACAGACGTTCGTAATTTTGGAGCTATAGCAAGAACCGCTGAGTGTAGTGGAGTTCACGCGATTATTGTTCCTTCTAAAAATTCAGCATTGGTTACTGGAGATGCAATTAAGACAAGTGCGGGAGCATTGCATAAAATTCCAGTTTGTAAGGTTGATGATTTATCGGAAACGGTTCAATACCTTAAGTCTTCTGGTTTGCGCATTGTAGCTTGTACTGAAAAGACAGATAACTTTGTGTTCGATGTTACCCTCAATGAACCATCGGCAATCATTATGGGGTCTGAGGAAGATGGTATCTCTAAGGAGTTATTAGATTTGGCACATCAGAGAGCAAAAGTTCCATTATTAGGAACCATAGGATCGTATAACGTTGGTGTTGCAACAGGTATTATCTTGTACGAAAAAATGCGACAGTTAATTACAAGCTAATTTGTACTTTCAATTCTCAAGCTGTACTTTCATTTTATGAAAAGAACAAAACAATATATAACGCTCATCCTTATGGTAATGAGCGTTTTTCATATCCAAGCCCAACTTCCCAATAAAGCCGAAAAACTTGTAGGGA
Source organism: Lishizhenia sp. (assembly GCF_057456495.1). Lineage (NCBI taxonomy): Bacteria > Pseudomonadati > Bacteroidota > Flavobacteriia > Flavobacteriales > Crocinitomicaceae > Lishizhenia > Lishizhenia sp. The sequence continues at coordinate 2,844 of NZ_JBVCPV010000197.1, forward strand.
AATGGGAATACAAAAAAGGCAGTGGTTCTGAAGAATTTATCTTGGATGCTGACACCTTAAAAGGAACGGCATCGCTAGTGGATAAATACGGAGAAGAGGTGCCTGTGGAAAACATGCAAATCAAAATGGTTAACGGAAATCTCATTTATTCTGCCGAAAAAATAAGTGCGGATAGTTTGGAGAAGGTTGACCAGCATATTTTTGTGGCCAAAGGGAAACGACTCAAGTTCTACAATACAGAGGATGAGTTTGTACAAGCGCTTAAATACCGTGTGCGTTGGTTTAACGCGAATAAAATGGTTTTGGTAATTTATACTTCAGACCATCAAAAAAGAAAACTGAAATTGAATAAAGTGGATTAGGCCATTTCCCCCAAGGTCTTGGGGGGCGGGTCATCCGTTCCTATACAAACTACCAAAAATAACTTTCTCTAAAACGCATTTAGCTTCACGTTGGTCGCTAAGCTGCCTTTAAGTTCAAGTAAGTTTTTGTGAATTTTGTATACCACTACTACCCCTAATGGAAAAGGCCCGAGAAATTCCCGAGCCTTTTAAAATGTATGCGTATTTATTGCTTAGAATCTAATTCTTGCAAATCCAAAGGCAGTAGATACACTATGTGTATTGTCGCTCACAAAGCGCAAAATATCCGTAGATGAAATACCAAATTCATAGGCACCACCTCTTAAAATAAAGTTAACTCCGAGCGGAACGTTTGATTTGTAAACGCCACCTCCGTAATATCCGGCAGATAAACATAACCATTTGAAAAGTTTAAAATCACCACCTGCTGAGATTATGGGGTTGGCCAAACTTCCAGGATTGTCCTTGTTGAATGGAGCTACCACATCTACACCAATGTTTATGCGTTTAAAGAACTCCATACTTCCTCCAATGCGTATCGTAGCAGAGTTAGGAACCACAAGTTTTTCTTGGCCCTCTAACTCTAAAATACCATCCTTGTCTAAAAAGCGGTTGACCGATCTTAAAACGTTCGGATCTTTTAATCCTTCTAAGCTCACACTCCCAATTAAGGTGTCTCTTACCTTGTAAATGTTTTTGTTGTAGGTTACACTTCCTATGTTGTTGATGGCTAACCCAAAGGTGAAAATTTTAGCCATTTTTACAGTAGCAGAAAGGTCAAAACCGTATCCATTTCCAACAAGCTCAGGAATCTTCCTCGATGCTTCTTGCATTACTGCCGAAGGATTAGAATTGGCTACTGCACCATAGTCAATATCAAAGCTCGGACTCATTGCTGAGTATAGGTTTACGTTACCATTGCTGGACTCAAAATCAAAGTGAGCCACAGATTGAATGTAACGACCACTAATACCCCCGTATAAAGCAAAAGTTTCAGGTTTACCAAAGATTTTTCTTCCATAACCAATGTTCCATTCTCTGTCCCAACGTTGCTTAATTTTTGTTCCATCAGTTAACTCACTAATGAGAATAGGGGAGCTAATCTGACCAGAGATGGCTGCAGCTAAAGTGTCTTCAGAAATTCCAGGTCTGTTGGCTATTTGGGTTGTGTCTCCGTCAAAAGCTACGGTTAAAGAGTCAAAAATAGAAGCAAACTGACCTCTAAAGATAATGTCCGTAGTTTGTTGGTTGAGTTGTGAATACCAATTGAATTTTTCTCGAACTTGAACAGCAATTCCTCCGAATTTTTCGCCTTGATAAGCAAATCCAAACCAATTGTAATTTGCATTCATTGCGATTCCCTTCTCAGCAAAATTTGCTACAGATTCCTTTTGTTCTGCCAGGTTAAAACCTTCTGCAGAATTACCAGTTACTTCGTTGGTAATGGCAGTTCTTAAATTAATGAAGTTTTGTTTGGTAAGGGCTGGACTGTAAATACTAAAAGCCATTTCCGAAGTGCCAAAAGTTGCCTTTTTGTCTTCGTAACCCGTACCAGTACCAAGCATAGAAGTATTAATTCCTAAACATTGATAGTCTGTTAAAAAGGTAGTAGCTACCCCTTTTCCAATTGCAGTGTAGGCTCCATTCTGAGTTTGTCCGAAGACTATGGTCGTTGTAAAAAGAAGGATGACTAAACTGTAAAATTTCATAGCGTGTTATTATGTTCTGGATAAAAGTAATGATTTACTTCCATTTAATTCCGCACCCCATACATGGCTTCTCCGTACCACTAAAACTTTCATTTTTTACCAATAAATCAAGGGCATTTTTAAGGTCTTTTCCACTGACTTCAATATCATTACTTGGACGTGAGTCATCGATTTGTCCGTGGAAGTAAAGTTGCTTAGCGCTGTCAAATACAAATATATCTGGAGTGCACGCAGCGTTGTAAGCCTTGGCAATATCTTGCGTGCTGTCGTATAGGTAAGGGAAGGGGTACTCCAATTCTTC
>NZ_JBVCPV010000198.1:0-5192 GCF_057456495.1 Lishizhenia sp.
AAACCAATTGTCTTAAACAACATTTACTATGATTTCGACAAATGGAACATACGTGCAGATGCATCTCCAGTACTGGATAGTTTGGTAAAACTACTCAATGATAATCCAAACATTGAAATTCAATTGGGATCACATACGGACGTGCGTGGGACAAGATATTACAACCAATACTTATCTAATAAAAGAGCGAAGTCTGTGATGGACTACCTCATCAATAAAGGAATTGATCCAGCTAGATTAACATGGAAAGGCTACGGTGAGAGTGAACCGATTAACAAATGTGTTGAAGGTGTGTATTGTTCAGACATTGAACACGAAGAAAATAGAAGAACAGAATTTAGGGTCGTCAAGCAGTAGGTTTAGCGTTTGATGAACTGTTCTTCCATAAAACGGCTCACTAAAAGAAAGTCCTGTGTATGCGCGCAGGGCTTTCTACTTTTTCAATTAAAATCTTGACACCCACTAAATCATTTTCTAAAATCCTCTACACCACAAATAACCATCTGTAAATCAACAGAGAAAAACACACCTCTACCCCTCCACAAAAGTCTTCAATTATTTTAATCCTAAGCTGGCTTTTCTGTAACCTAACTCACCCCGGAAATATAAAATTTATATTACATTTGCTTTACCAAAAAAAAAATTAAAATGGCAAGTAAATTCCAAGCTGAGATTGATGCTTTCATGGCGAAAGTAAAAGCTATTCATGGACATGAAGCTGAATTTATTCAAGCGGTTGAAGAGGTTGCAGAAACTGTAATCCCTTTCATGAATGATAATCCAAAATACAAAGAACACAACATTTTAGAGCGTATCGTTGAACCTGAAAGAACGATTATCTTTAGAGTTCCTTGGTTAGATGATAATGGGAAAGCACAAGTAAACAGAGGATACCGTGTTGAGTTTAACTCGGCTATCGGACCTTACAAAGGTGGTTTACGTTTCCACCCTTCAGTAAACTTGTCTATCCTTAAATTCTTAGGATTCGAGCAAATCTTTAAAAACTCTTTAACTACACTTCCTATGGGAGGTGGTAAAGGTGGATCTGATTTCGACCCTAAAGGAAAATCTGACAATGAAGTAATGCGTTTTTGTCAATCATTCATGACAGAATTAGCACGTCACATTGGACCAAATACTGACGTACCAGCTGGTGATATCGGTGTTGGTGGACGTGAGATTGGATACATGTTTGGACAATACAAAAGAATTAGAAACGAATTTACTGGTGTTTTAACTGGTAAAGGACGTAACTGGGGTGGATCTTTAATTAGACCAGAAGCTACAGGATACGGTACTATTTACTTTGCTAAAGAAATGTTAGCGACGAAAGGTGATACATTCCGTGGTAAAACTGTTGCGATCTCAGGATCAGGAAACGTTGCACAATACGCTTTAGAGAAAGTAATTCACTTAGGTGGTAAAGTTGTTACAGTTTCAGATTCTTCAGGATACGTTTACGCTGAGAACGGATTCCACTCTGAGCACTTAGATTTCTTAATGGAATTGAAAAACGTTAGAAGAGGAAGAATTAATGAATTAGCTGAGAAATTCGGATTTGAATTCCACGCTGGTGAAAGACCATGGGGAGTTAAATGTGATGTTGCAGTACCATGTGCTACACAAAACGAATTGAACGGTGAAGAGGCTAAAACATTATTAGCAAACGGATGTATCTGTGTTGCTGAGGGTGCTAACATGCCATCTACTCCAGAAGCTATCGAATCATTCCAAGAGGCAAAAATCTTGTTCTCTCCAGGTAAAGCTTCTAACGCTGGTGGTGTTGCTACTTCAGGTTTAGAGATGTCTCAAAACTCATTAAGAATGAGCTGGACTGCTGAAGAAGTTGATACGAAATTACACGATATCATGGTGAATATCCACGAGCAGTGTGTTACTTACGGTAAAACTGAAGATGGAACTATTGACTACGTGAAAGGTGCAAACATTGCAGGTTTCGTAAAAGTAGCAGATTCAATGATCGATCAAGGTGTGATCTAATTCACAACACTATATTTAAAAAGCCGACTTCTTTTAGGAGTCGGCTTTTTTATTTGAAAAGAATTAAATCTTCAAATAAAAAAAGCTACCCCTTGCGAAGTAGCTTATCAATTTTTTGCTCAATTCTTTTAAAAATCGTTGTCGTCGTTAGCGTTTTCCTCTAAGTAGTCAACGTCATCGTGTTTATCTTCATATTCCTCTCTAACGTCGTCTCTTAAAACTCCGTCTTCATCGAAATCATCATCGTCTTCTACTATACTAATCGCTTTAACCCTGTTCATGCGCACCAAGTAATACACATCATCCGTTTCAAAAGGTAAGCCCATTTTCTCATCACCGTTTTGCGTATTAAAGCTAATTAAGTGATGCGCAAAACCACGTGGATAAACCAATTTGATTTGCTCCTTTACCGACTCCGACAATTGGTCGTAGTCTTTCATAATTCTAGGTTTACTCATTCTATTAAGATTAATTTCTTATAACAAACATATTCCATTTTCTAATTCGATAATAATAAATCAGGATATTTTTTTTCACGAATTTACCATGTGATTGGCAAGCTTTGGAAAACAGTTATATAAGGCCGTACTCAAATTCTCACCTAAATCCATACTATCAATGGCATCCTTCATACAACGCAACCATTCGTCTCTTGCCTCCTCTGTAATTTCGTGTGGAATATGACGCATACGCATTCTGGGCGGACCATATTTCTCGATATAATATTGCGGACCACCAAGAAACTGACATAAAAAGCGAAACTGCTTATCTTTAATTTCTTCTATATCATTCTTAAACAAATGAGAGATTACTGGGCTCTCAAAAACTCTAGCATAAAACCTATTCACGAGTTCTTTAATGGCCTGTTCTCCCATTACCTCATAGATTGTCATCACTTACTTCCCTCTATTATTTAACGCCTTCATTATAGCATCAACCTTGGTTATGCATTCTTCGTATTCCATTTCAGGATTCGAATTGATTGTAATTGCTCCTCCAACCGGACAACTTAAATATCTATTGGCTTTACTGTAAAGTAAACTCCTGATTACAACATTGAAGTCAAAATCTCCATTTGGTTTGATATAGCCAATAGCTCCAGAATACACCCCTCGTTTAAAGGATTCAAATTCTTCTATCAATTCCATAGCACTGATTTTGGGAGCTCCTGTCATACTTCCCATGGGAAACAATGCTTTCAATAATTCTACAATGGTTGTTCCCTCCTTTTGATCGGCATGAATGGTTGAAATCAACTGATGCACAGTTTCGAAAGAATAAATACCAAACAACTCTCTTACATTGACACTTCCTTTCTTAGCAACTTTCGACAAATCATTTCTCACCAAATCCACAATCATTACATTTTCTGCTTTCTCTTTGGGATCTTTGGTGAGCAAATCTCTCAAACGCACATCTTCCTCTTGATCGGCACCACGCTTACTAGTACCTTTAATGGGCTGTGAAACCAAATCATCTCCCGTCTTTTGCAGGAAACGTTCTGGACTCCCACACAAAATGTAATTCCCCTCAAACTGGATGTAAGAAGAGAAAGGTGCACGGGTAACATTATTCATTTTAAAATACTCCCCCATTGGGTCTATTAAATCCACATTTTCCGCATAAAACTCTTGACAAAATGTTACTTCATAGATATCTCCCTGTTGAATATGTTCCTTTAAGTTTATAATCTTTTCAATGTATTCCTCTTTAGAAATTCTCGATTTAAAATGGATTTCCTGTTTAGGATATTGCGCCATGATTTCTTTCTCTAGGAAATCAACCACAAAATCTAAAGCCTCAGTATCTCTATCTCCACTTAAAAACATTAAATTTTCTGACTTCAGCTCTACGACATATTTAGGTACATAAAAGAACAAGTCTGGAAAATCTAAGTAATCGTTATTTTCAGATTTTAGGTCTTCTATTTCATTCTTAATGTCATAGCCCAAATAACCAAACATATATTTCCCCTTATGGACCTGGGTAAAGTCATATAATTCTTTAAGAGCACTGCCAACATTGGCTTTCATAACAGGTCCTTCACCAAAAGCGAGGAGACCACTTCCATCATTACTATTGAGATATACTATAGGAAAGTCTTTCATTTGAGAGTTTTTAGTTGTACCATGAGTTTGTCTTACCCAAAGTTAACAATACAGAATTATTTTTTTTATCTTCACTAGACAAAGTTTACTGTATGGTCTACCGCATTCTTAAGTTTTTAATTGGAATTGGAATACGCTTGTATTACAAAGAAATAAAAATTAACGAGAAAAGACACCTCAATACGAATGGTCCCCTCATTATCATTGCCAACCACCCCAACACATTAATGGATGCTTGGGTATTAGGCATGATTTCTAAAAAGCCAATTTATTACATGGCTAAGGCTACCTTATTTGACTCTAAATTCAAATTAAGAGTCCTAAGAAGTTTAAACATGATTCCAATTAACCGTCAAGGAGAAGGTACAACAAAAGGCGTAGATAACACACAATCTTTTGAAGAATGCTATAAGCGTTTAGAAGAAGGGAAAACTTTGGTAATTTTTCCTGAGGGCACCAGTTACAAAGAAAGGATACTTAGAAATTTAAAAACAGGTACAGCCCGCATTGCTTTAGAAACTGAAAAGAGGAATGAAGGTAAATTGAATTTAAAAGTTGTTGCGGTAGGGTTAAATTACTCTCAACCGGAAAAATTTAGATCTAAAATTTTAGTAAACATAGATGAACCCAAACCTGTTCAACCCTACCTAGAGGAGTACATCAACAACCCTTCTGGAGCAAGTAGGAAACTTACAGAAAACTTTAGAACACGCTTAGAGAAGGTACTTGTAACTACCCAAAATAAAGAAGAGGATGAACTGGTAGAAAGTCTTCATCAAATCTTAAACTCTAAATACATTAAGCAAAAAGATAAAGGAGTTAAGGCTGAAGTAAACCACCTCAAAGATATTACAGCGAGTTTGATTGAAATTAACTTATCAGAGCCTTGGCTCATACAGGAAATTCAATCTAAGGTAGATGGTATTAAGTGGCGCTTAGATAAAATGCAAATCCGTGCAGATTTTTTAGACAGAAGGTTTAGAAGTACTATGTTTTTCAGACAAGTATTATTGGCTGTAATGTTTATACTTCTCGCCATCCCTGTTTTTATTTACGGACTCATTCATAATATTCTTCAATACC
>NZ_JBVCPV010000199.1:0-4989 GCF_057456495.1 Lishizhenia sp.
ATTGAAGATAAATCGATTGATTTAATATTTGTTGACCCGCCTTATAATATTGGCAAAGACTTTAATGGTCGTAAAGACAAGTGGGATACTGACCAAAAATACTTGGATTGGTGTTACCAATGGATAGACTTGTGCTTAAGAAAGCTGAAGGACAGTGGAAGTTTTTATGTAATGACTTCAACACAGTTTATTCCTTATTTCGATTTGTATCTACGAGACAAAACCTCAATTCTTTCTCGTATAATTTGGTCTTATGATAGTTCTGGAGTTCAAGCCAAGAACTATTTTGGTTCAATGTATGAACCGATTTTGTTTTGCGTAAAAGACTCTAAAAACTACACCTTTAATTCGGACGAAATACTTGTTGAAGCTAAAACGGGTGCAAAAAGAAAATTAATTGATTATAGAAAAAATCCGCCACAACCTTACAATACAAAAAAAGTCCCTGGAAATGTTTGGGACTTTCCAAGAGTTAGGTATAGAATGGCTGAATACGAAAATCACCCGACCCAAAAGCCTATTGCTTTACTTGAAAGAATCATTAAAGCAAGTTCAAATGAAGGAGATACGGTGTTAGACCCATTCTCAGGAACGTTTACAACTTCATTTGTTGCTAAGTCGCTCAATAGAAAGTCCATTGGTATTGAAATAGATGAAGATTTTACAAAAATTGGTATTAGAAGAGTTTTAGAAGAAACCATTCTGAACGGAGAAGAATTAAAACCAGAACCTAAATCATATCAAATTAAAAATCAAACTCAACAAACATTATTTGAACCCAAAGTATGAAGCACTCTTTTACAGAAACAATATTTGACGTTCTAACCAAACACTTTGGAGAAGAAGCGGAAGCAATATTTAATAACAGTGAATTATTAAAGTACATAAATCAAAAAACAGTTTCAGCTCACAAAGGCTCAAAAGCTCGAGGGAGTTTTGGGAACCTTTATGCAATATATGTGCTCGTTGAAGATTATATAAAAGAAGGATTTCACGAAAAAGGAGATTATTCGAAATACGAAGGTGCTAAATTCTCAGACCTTTTTAAACGACAAAGAGAATTGCCTTTTGGTGCTAAACTTCAAAATCACGCTTTAAATCAGCGAATGAATTTAGAGTTTAGAAAGTATTTCCCAACCTGTGATTTTATTCCAATAATTAGAGTTGTTGAAACAAAACGATATTGGATAAATACAAATCTGATAGAACTAAAGGTAAACAAGAAAACCGTGAATATTTCTCAGGTAATTATAGAAATCATAGATGCTTATGCAGCTTCAAAAAGAAGTGCATTTGAGAGCTTCATTGAAACTTGTGAACGGCTAAAGGACATTGAGAATGAACAGCCAGAAGAAATCAAATCGTTCATTTTAGGTTTATTAGAACCAAACATTGATGCAAGAATTTTTGAAATCGTCAGTTACTCAATTCTCAAAGCCGACTACAATGATCAAACGGTTTATTTTGGTTTCACAGAAGATTCCATTGAGCCTGAAAATTTGAAGCTTTACAAAACAGGTAGAACGAATGCAAATGATGGTGGAATTGATTTTGTAATGAAACCTCTTGGTAGATTCTTTCAGGTAACTGAAACAACAGATGTAAAGAAGTACTTTTTAGATATTGATAAGCTTGAAAAATTTCCAATAACTTTTGTTGTAAAATCTACTGAAACTGTAGAAAAATTAAATGACCGAATCAAAGAAGGAGCTAAACAACAATATTCAGTTGAAGCAATTGTAAACAAGTATGTTTCCTGCATTGAAGAAATAATAAATATTGACAAGCTAAAAAGTAGTTTACAGTCTGCTGAAAGTAAAGGCAATATTCCTGACGTACTTAATGAGATTATCAAACAAAGTAAAGTGGAATTTAACTATGACGTTGAAGAATAATACCAACGCACAGTTCAAGCACATTGTAATCCTCGTTCCTGCGGTTGCAAAGAGCTTTCACCCCAACGCACGGACGAAAAAGAAAAACAAAAACGGGGCACAACAAAACCTATACGCAATGCCCTTCGGGACACTGCGCAAAGCCAAAACGTTGTGCTTAATTAAATGAACAAAGCATTTAAAAAGATCGAGACCATTCAAAACCAAGTAAAAGACTCAGTAAATGATTTACTTGTAGAAAATGGATATTCTCTTAACAAAGAAGAAAAGTTCGGTGATAGCCAAGCTCTGCTTCTTCAATGGACGAATGACGACAGTAATCATTCATTTCAGTTAATCTGGGACATAAGAGAACAATGGTTTGATCTAGGTGAGTTTAATCGGACAAATAATCTTAATTACGCAGAAAGATCTGAAATTGATTTGTTCCCTTACTCGGTATTCGGAGTTCTGTTTAGAGACAGATATAATAAAAACTACACTAAGAAAATTGAATTCAAAATCAAAGAAAAACTAAGCTCAACAAAACCTAAACTGCATTAAAACGCAGTTTTGCCTAAACGTTAGCATGCATTTAAAAACGAAAACATGAAGGCTTGGAAAATATCATTTTGGATTACCGTGACACTAATGATCGTGTCCAATCTATTTTGGTTATATCAGGTAAATGATACTGCGATTGGACATGGATACTACCAAGTAAGCTGTGAAGAATTCAAAGAAAACTCAGATATTCTCAATGCGTCACTCAATGGATTTGAGAATATAGGTGACTTAACCGCTTTTCTGGAGAAACACGAAATAGAATTCGAGACTATCAATAAAGCCAACAATGAGAACTATATCATTATCGGTTCATTAGTAATTCAATTCCTTGATAACGGGGAAATTGTCACGGAAAAATGAAAAATAGAATCTCAATATCACTTATATTATTATTCGCAAGTCTAAATCTATTCGGGCAAGTAAATGATGATTCGATACGACAAGTGGTGTTAAATAATAATGTTACTGATAGTCTTTATGTCTTCGGTCAATGGAATAAAACAGACGGAACCGAAACTCATCTTAGATACCTTGGGACAATTAAATCTCCTGAAGGTGAATATAAGATTATGACCTCCTCTTGGTTTTGGGGACTATCAAAAAGAGCAACTAGCAGAATTTTAGTATTTAATGACAAAAATGAATACTTAGGGAATTACTATGTCGGCATGACTTATGACTTGCCAGAAAAAATTGAGAATAACCAGGTTGTGTTTTTACATTCTAAAACTGATGAATGTGACAAAAAGAAAGTCACTAAATTATCTTTTGAAAGTGGAATTCCAGAAGAGTTCTTTTTAGAATGTAAAGATGGTTATGGAGATATTTACAAATTTGATAAAGAATAAAAACTAGCTACAACAAAAGGTATAGTGCACGCCCTTCGGGACACGCACCATACCCAAAACGTTAGTAACAATGTATGGGATACCTAGGGATTCAATCATATCATCCGACAGAGTACAGAGAATTATCATTATTCTATGACTACGCGAGTAGCGTGTTTGCCAAAACTAAGAATAGAAAAATTGATGGATATAAAGCTGTATTCAACCAAAACGGTGATTTTTGCGAGGACTGCCCTTTAATTATCCAGATAGATGATATAAACTTTGAGATAAGTACTTCCCAAGATGAACTTATTTCATTAACAACAAACTCAATTGATTTAAAAGAAGAAATTGTTTGGTTGGAAAAAGACAAATGGACTTGGGTAGACAGTGGATTAACTATATTAGATAGACTTATTGGGCATAAAATTAACTCAATAAGTATCATAGGATTGGATTACGGAGATATTGGAAAGGCAATCCACGGAATTCTATTTAATTGTTCAAATAATGATAATTCTTTTAAATTGTTGATTAGAACTAATTATGATAAAATCACCTTATTATCAATCGAAGATGATAAGACTGAAGAACCCAAAATAGAAATGAAATGTTACTAACATGCAGGGAAAAAATGGCGCACGATTATACTTTAGAAAAGCGCCACTTTTCCTACCGCAGAACCGTTAGGCACAAGTATGAAAAAAGCTAATAAAATACTATTGACCATACCTTCCATTTTAGGATTGAGCTATATGCCGACCGTCTGGATTCCTAAAGAGTTTCATTGGCTTGTACCATCTATGAAAGCTTATTACATCCAGGTTGGAACACTTCAAGCATTAACAATTCTACAACTCGTGATTTTGATTAGGAAACTTTGGTCTTTTAAAAATTTAGAAAAGTCGAAGAAGTCAGATTGGACTTGGTTATTGATATTGTTTAACTCAATAACTTCTCTGATTTTCATCTGGAAAAGAGTAGATGAATTTGAAGAATTAAATAATAAAAAAGAGCCTAACAAAACCTAAACTGCATTAAAAAGCAGATTAGCCTAACCGTTATGCGTAATTGATAACCATGATGAAATATTGTATAATTCTAATTATAGGTGTATTATTCCTCGTTTCATGTAAACAGGAAGTGGAAATAAATTCACTAGAGAGTTTACGAGAGAACATATCTCCTCAATCAGAGAAGTTTAGCTTGAATACAAACCAAGACAATTACATCGAGGGAAAACAAGGAACCGTAATATTCTTTCCTGCAAATTCGTTTGTTTATGCCAATGGTAAACCTGTTAAAGGTGAAATTGAAATAAATCTTGAAGAATATTATTCCATTTCTGATATCGTTTCGAATAACCTATCGACACTTTCAGATTCTTTATTACTAGAAACTATAGGAATGATAAACATCAAGGCAACATCAAAAGGCAGAGAAGTACAAATAACCCCCTCTATGTCCTATGTTGTTTGTTTTCCCCAAAAAAAGGAACAAGAAATGGAACTTTTCTATGGGAATAAGAACTCTAATGGTGAGATGAATTGGAAACTCGAAAATGCTGCCAATTATCAAGATGAGAAGACTGATAAAATCAATTATCTCAACGTAGATTCTTCACTTGTAAATGAGTACGTCGGCATATCATGTTGGACTGCAGCGTCAACTGATCCTAATGGTCGAAATTGCAGGTTTGATTGGGACTTAAATCACAA
>NZ_JBVCPV010000200.1:0-4926 GCF_057456495.1 Lishizhenia sp.
AAGATACTGCTGCAATGTTAGGTGTGAAGGAAGAAGAATTAGCTGATTTGTCTAAGAAATTCCAGTTCACAGTGAACGAAATCAAACAAATGGAATTGGCTGAATTGAACCAAGAGTTGTTTGACAAGTTATTCGGAGAAGGAGAAATCAAATCTGAAGAAGAATTAAGAGCAAGAATTGCTGCTGACTTAGAAAGAGTTTGGAGTAACGATAGCGATAGATTGTTAGCGCGTAACATTACTAAAGATTTGTTAGCGAAAACAGAATTTGAATTACCAAACACGTTCTTGAAGCGTTGGATTCAAATGTCACAACCACAAGACAAGCCAGTTTCTATGGAAGAAATTGAAGCACAGTACGAAGGTTACCAAGAGAACTTGAAGTGGCAATTGATCCAAGGGAAAATCTTTAAGTCTAACGACATTAAGATTGACCAAGCAGAAGCTTTAGAATACACGAAAGGATTGATGGCGCAACAGTACGCTCAGTACGGAATGCCAGCTCCAGAAGATAAAGAATTGACTGAAGTATCTCAAAAGGTATTAGCAAACCAAGAAGAAGCTCAAAGAGTTTACGATATGTTGGCTGATCAGAAGTTAACAGCTTACTTTAAGGATACAGTTAAATTAACTGAGAAAGAAGTTACTTTCGACGAATTCGCGAAATTAGCTGAAGAAGCTCAAGCTTAATTTTAAGATAAACTTTACAAAAATCCCCATCGCGTTTTACGTGGTGGGGATTTTTTTTGATTCAACAATTCAACAATTCAACAATTGAAAGATTTAAAAATTGCGGTTTGAACTATTTATATAATTTGAATCCTTGAATCCTTGAATCCTTGAATCCTTGAATCCTTGAATCCTTGAATCCTTGAATCCTTGAATCCTCTAACCGTCTAAGAACCCAGTTAGCGATTGGATGGGAAAGCCCGGAGGCTTGAAAAGCAAAGCGCGGTTTTAATTCCTTATGAAGGATTAAAAAAACTGCCTAAAACTTAGGATTGAGTAAAAGTTGACCAAAGTTTCTAGTGCCTTTCCTTGAAAATAATTTCTTTAGCTAAAATCTATACTTATTTTTGTGCAAAACGATTAAAGATGATAGTTGTAACAGGTGCCGCAGGTTTTATTGGTAGTGCTTTGGTTTCTAAATTGAACCAAGCGGGACATGAACATATAATGGTTGTTGATGATTTTTCTAAGACGGAAAAAGCGCACAACTTAGCTGGTAAAACGATAGGTGCTAAAATTTCTAGAGCCGATTTTTTAACTTGGTTGAAAGAAAATGGTAAGGAAGTAGATTTCGTTTACCACATAGGGGCAAGAACAGATACTTCTGAATTTGACAAAGCTATTTTTGACGAATTGAACGTGGAGTACTCGAAGGAAATTTGGAGATGGTGTACACACTACCAGATTCCTTTGGTTTATGCTAGTTCTGCAGCTACATACGGAATGGGAGAGTTAGGTTATAAGGATGACCACAAAATTATTCCTCAATTAAAGCCCTTGAATCCTTACGGAGATTCTAAGCAAACTTTTGATGAGTGGGTATTGAAACAACATTCACATCCTCCATTTTGGGCAGGGTTAAAATTCTTTAACGTGTATGGACCCAACGAATACCACAAAGGTCGTATGGCTTCTGTAGTATATCATGCTTACCACCAAATTAACAAAACGGGAGCGATGAAGTTGTTTAGATCGCACAATCCAGAGTACAAAAACGGAGAGCAGAAAAGAGACTTTGTGTATGTGAAGGATTTGGTAAACATCTGTATGTTCCTAAAGAACGAAAAAGTAGAAAGTGGTATTTACAATTTAGGATCTGGAAAGGCACGTACTTTCTTAGACTTAGTAAAAGCTACTTTTGAAGCCATGAACAGAGAAGAAAATATTGGTTTTATTGACACTCCAGAGGATATCAGAGACAAGTACCAGTATTTTACGGAAGCGGACATGACTAAATTGATCACACAAGGGTATAGCAAAGGATTCCACACTTTGGAGCAAGGGGTAGAAGACTACGTGAAGAACTACTTGATGGCCAATAAATATTTTTAATAGAAAGAAGTAAAGGATAGGACTATCCATATAGAAGAAATGCAAGAGAGAATGCATATCTTCGCAATCAAAATAAACACCAATGTTAGAGATTACAAGAATTAGAGCAGATAAGGATGCTGTTATTGAAGGGTTGAAGACGCGTATGATAGATGCGACAGAAGTGGTAAACAATATTGTTGCTACAGATGAGTCGTGGAGAGCGAAAAAATCTGAATTGGAATCCATTGCTGCAGAAATGAACAAAATTTCTAAAGAAATTGGTATGCTTTTCAAAGAAGGAAAGCGCGATGAAGCGGAGGCAGCGAAAGCAAAAACTGCTACATTAAAAGAAAACGAAAAAAGCTTGAAAGCGGAAGTTGAAGCTTTGGAGAATGATTTGCAAGAATTGTTGTACCAAGTGCCTAATGTTCCGCAAAGCATAGTGCCAGCAGGAAAATCTGAAGACGACAACGTAACTGTTGAAGAAATTGGAGAACCTGTACAGTTTAACTTTGATGCTTTACCACACTGGGATTTAGCAGATAAGTATGGGTTAATTGACTTCGAAACAGGTGTAAAGGTAACTGGAGCTGGTTTCCCAATTTATAAAGGAAAAGGTGCGAAATTACAACGTGCTTTGATTAACTTCTTCTTGATGGAAGCAGATAAAGCAGGGTACGAAGAGTTTATTCCTCCACACGTTGTGAATGAGGCTTCAGGATACGGTACAGGACAGTTGCCAGATAAAGAAGGGCAGATGTACCACATTGGCGTGGATGATTTGTACATGATTCCGACGGCAGAAGTTCCTTTAACGAACATTTACAGAGATGTGATTTTACCGAATGAAGATTTCTCTATTAAAATGACAGGATACACGCCTTGTTTTAGAAGAGAAGCAGGTTCTTACGGTAAAGATGTAAGAGGATTGAACAGATTGCACCAGTTCGACAAAGTTGAAATTGTACGTGTAGAGCACCCAAAGAATTCTGAAAAAGCTTTGGTAGAGATGGTAGACCACATCAAAGGATTGTTGGAGAAGTTAGGACTGCACTATAGAGTTTTGCGTTTATGTGGAGGAGATTTAGGATTTACTTCTGCAATTACATATGATTTTGAAGTATACTCTGCTGCACAAGAAAGATGGTTAGAGGTGAGTTCTGTATCTTGCTTCGAAACTTTCCAAGCCAACCGTTTAAAACTGAGATTTAGAGGTGAAGATAAAAAGACACAACTGTGTCATACATTGAATGGATCTGCATTGGCATTGCCGCGTATCGTTGCTGCCTTGTTAGAGAATCACCAAACAGAAGATGGAATTATGATACCTGAAGCGTTAAGACCGTTTACAGGATTTGATAAAATTGACTAAGAACAAAAAGATGAGTGAAAGTAAAATTAGCACTGCGAAAGCACCGAAACCTGTAGGTTTATACCCACACGCCAGAAGAGTTGGAAATTTATTATTCCTTTCTGGAGTTGGGCCAAGAACAGCAGGTTCTGATGCTACTGATTCTGCAGTACCAGGTTTGAAATTGGATAAGAATGGAAATTACTTGGAGTTTGATTTCGAAGCGCAATGTAGAAGCGTATTCGATAACGTGAAAGTAATTTTAGAGGAGTCAGGAAGCTCTTGGGAGAACTTAGTAGATGTTACTGTTTTCTTAACGAACATGAAAAGAGATTTCCATACGTACAATAAAATTTACGCGGAGTACTTTAAAGATAACCAGCCGTGTAGAACAACTTGCGAGATCAGCAGCTTGCCTACGCCGATTGCGATTGAATTGAAGTGTATTGCAACCATAGAAGATTAATTATGATAGGATTTGTAATAAGAGTAATTGTAGCCCTTGCATTTTTAGGATCAACGGCTGCCTTATATGCAACAGGTTACTGGGGATGGGGAATTGTGATGACATTGTTCTCTGCATTGGTAGTGTTGACGTTCTTTAGAAACGAGAATATTATTATAGCCCTTTACCAAATGCGTTTAGGAAGTAAAGAGAAAGCGTACAAAGCATTGCAAAGAATCAAAGCACCACACATGTTGCCGAAGAGTCAGCACGCTTACGTGATCTACTTACAAGCGATGTTAGGTGCACAAGAATTAGGATTTGCTAAAAGTGAGCAAATGTTATTGAAAGCGCAAACATTAGGTTTACGTACCAAGCAAGATCAAGCCATGTGTAAAATGCACTTAGCGGGTATCTGTATGCAAACTGGACGTAAGAAAGAAGCGCAAACTTTGTTGTCTGCCGCTAAGAAATTAGACGAGAACAACATGTTGGCTGATCAAATTAAAATGATGAAAAATCAAATGGGTCAGGTAGCGTCTAAAAACCAGATGCGCCAAGCCATGATGATGAAAGGAAGAAGAAAGTCTCCAAAAATGAGATAGACTTTTACCGATTGATATTAAAATCCCCATTGCGTTGTAACGTGGTGGGGATTTTTTTTGATTCAACAATTCAACAATTCAACAATTCAACAATTTGAAGATTTGAAGGATTTGAAGATTTGAGTATTTGATAGTTTGAAGGTGTTTTCTTTTTGTAGTGGCTGATCTGGAAACTTGGACTGCGCTCATCTCGACTCCGCTCGATAACCTTGGTTGCTGCTTTTATTTACGAGTGGAGACAGGGTTTCTAAGATAGTGGTTTGGGAGTGAGGTCGTACTATCGTGGAACCGAAGCCAAAAGCCTTCTTGAAGAACCTATTTTCGTTTGTTAATCGGGATTTGTAGAATTTGATAGATTTAAAAATTGTGGTTTGAACTATTTATATAATTTGAATCCTTGAATCCTTGAATCCTTGAATCCTTGAATCCTTGAATCCTTGAATCCTTGAATCCTTGAATCCTTGAATCCTTGAATCCTTGAAT
>NZ_JBVCPV010000201.1:0-4878 GCF_057456495.1 Lishizhenia sp.
AGAAGTGTTCCGTTTTCAAGAAGGTCCTATAGATGACGCAAATGGCCCAGAAGGGTTTCTAAACGCATGGCCCTTAGATGAAGCATACATTGATTATGTAGAGGGTAACGAAACAGCAGGTATCATTAATGATCCTTCTATTAATATCACACCAGAACTATTGGAAAACTCCAACGAAAATGGTGGTGAGAAAAACATTTCTGTAGGTTACCACGCCATTGAGTTCTTACTTTGGGGACAGGATGATGCGAATACAGCTCTAATGACACCTGGAAATAGACCCTTTACAGATTATGTGACAGACGGTACTGGAACTGCGAGCAATCAAGACAGACGTGGTCAATACTTAAAAATTTGCGGAGATTTACTTGTAGAGCATTTGGCATACGTAAAAAACCAATGGGCAGAAAATGGGAACTACAGAAAAACTTTCTTAGCGATGAATACCAAAGAAGCCATTGACAAAGTGCTTACAGGTATGGGAATTCTTTCTAAATCCGAATTGGCCTCTGAACGCATGTTTGTAGCTTTGGATAACCAAGACCAAGAAGATGAGCATTCCTGTTTCTCTGATAACACGCACAGAGATATACTATTAAACGCACAGGGAATTTACAATTTATACTTCGGTACTTACACCCAAACAAATGGTCAAAAAATAACAGGAACTTCTATTCAAGATATTTTGGCAGCAACTGAAAAGGAAAAAGAAGAGAAATATACAGCTGTATTTAAGGAAACATTGAATGCGGTTAAAGAAATTCCAGCTCCTTTTGACTATGCTTTAACACAAGAGTCTATAGGTGGAAATGGACCAATAATGTACGCCATTAAAAAATTACAAAACCAAGGAAACGAAATTGCAAAACTTGCTTCCGATTTGGATTTAATAATTAGCACAGATTTACCAGAATAATATGAAAAAAATTGTAGGACTTTGCCTTCTTTCGGCAAATCTACTTCTACTCTCTTGCAACAAAGGCGCAGTAGAACCTTTTAGCATATCTGCTGAAGAAATTAAAAGCGGTGGAGGGAATACAGTATTCAATACTTCGCAAAATGCCTTTGCGCAGCCCAACCCAGACCTTTCTGGAGATGAAGAATTATTATTTTTTGTTGGAAACTCTTTTTTTAACCAAAACTGGGTGAGCTCTCCAGCATCTACAAAAGCCAGAGATGGTTTGG
The DNA here is from genome assembly GCF_057456495.1 of Lishizhenia sp. Lineage (NCBI taxonomy): Bacteria > Pseudomonadati > Bacteroidota > Flavobacteriia > Flavobacteriales > Crocinitomicaceae > Lishizhenia > Lishizhenia sp. The sequence goes on from NZ_JBVCPV010000201.1 coordinate 1,186, forward strand.
GGCCATTGTTTAATGCACGCTCCTGTTCAGGTTGTCATTTTAAAGATGGTCGTGGTGAACCCCTACAAGTGAACCAGGCCAACAGTAAAGGGTTTCTAATGCGCATGAGTATAAACGGCACAGATGCGCATGGAGGCCCTAACCCTCACCCTATTTACGGAGATCAGTTGAATGAAAACTCTGTGGTATTGAATGACCCTGCGGAGGGTCGTGTGGAAGTGGTTTGGGAATACATCACCAAAACCTATGCAGATGGAACAACCAAAGAGTTGAGAAAACCCATATATACTGTTTATGACGCTAGCGGTAATGAAATCACCAATACCAACTTTTCTCCACGTGTGGGACAACAAGTTATAGGATTAGGTTTGTTAGAAGCAATTGCAGAGTCAGATCTGCATGCCTTAACCACAGCTTACGAAGATTTGGGCATCAGTGGTAAAATCAACTATGTGTACAATCACGAAACAGGTACAACTGAAGTAGGAAGATTCGGATGGAAAGCCAACCAACCTTCAATACGCCAGCAAGTAGCAGGTGCATTCGTTGGAGATATGGGTATCACCTCTCCTATCTTTTCACAACAGAACAATACTGCAGGTCAAACGCAATACGACACCTTAGCACATGGAGGAAATCCAGAAATAGAAACAGATGACTTTGATAAGGTGGTATTGTATTGTTCTAATTTAGCCGTTCCTGCCAGAAGGGATACGGATACTGATGAGGTGAAAAAAGGGCAACAACTTTTTAATGAAATTGGATGTGTGGGATGTCACAACCCCAAATTTACAACTACCACCCATGAAGACTTTCCTTATTTGGGAAATCAAACCATCTACCCTTATACTGATATGTTGTTGCATGACATGGGAGAAGGACTTGCAGACCACAGAACAGATTATTTGGCAAACGGAACAGAATGGAGAACTCAACCCTTATGGGGCTTAGGATTAATTGAGCGTGTAAACGGACATAGTTTCCTACTTCACGATGGTAGAGCCAGAAATATAGAAGAAGCCATTCTATGGCACGGAGGAGAAGCCTCCATCGTTCTCGAAAAATTTATGGAATTAAATGCCGAAGACAGAGCAGCTGTGTTGGCATTCCTACAATCTTTATAAAAAATGAAAAAACAGATACTTATTCTCAGTTGTATTCTAATGGCATTTACAGCATGTCAGAAAGAAGAAACGGCAATCAATTCAACGGATTTCACCCAATCGACCTACCAAAGTGTAATACTGCCATTACACAAAACATTTATCCAAAAACTAAAAAATCTTCAAAGTGCTGTGAACGCATTTTCTACCGACCTATCTATGGAAAAATTGAATAATGTTAAAACGGAATGGGAAGGTTCTTACTTGAGCTACACTCCCACAAAAGCCTTTAACATAGATAACATCAAAGACAATTACTCTCACTTATATTTTCAAAAATTCCCAGTAGATACGCAAAAAGTGAACATGCTCGTGAACACGGATCCAAACAACGCAATAGTATCTTCAAATGCGAAAGGTTTAGCCGCTATTGAATATTTATTGTACAGAAATGCCGCGTTAGATTCATTCCAGAACAATGCGAATACTCTATTATACCTGCAAGCATTAACCAATGATCTTGCGATAAAAGCAAATGAACTAAATGTAATGTGGGAAGATAATGATTCAAAATACATCCAAAACAAAGAAATTAGTTCAGACAATGCGTTCAATCAGTTGGTAAATGGGATCATCCAATTCACAGAAAACCTTAAAATGTTAAAAGTGGGCAATCCCTTGGGGAAACAATCACTGGACAATCCTAATCACTTGCTATCTCAAGCACCCTACAGTAATACCTCTAAAAAAGGAATACAAACCGACTTCCAACTTCTTTACAAATTGTGGTCAGGCGGTAAATTCTTGAAACTTGAAGAAAGTGTTGGTCTAAGAGAACTTCTTCAAAATAAAAACAAAGAACTTTGTAACAACATAGACGAAGCTTTTAATCAGCTAGAGAAAGACATCCAAGCTTTACCAACAGACCTAAATACTGCTTTTGAGAATATGGATGAACGTGTGAATAAACTTTACACAGATTTAAACAACTTATATATCCTCTTAAAAGTTGACCTTAGTGCTCAGTTAGACGTTACTGTCTTCATTTCTGATTTAGACGGAGATTAATAATTCAGGTTCTAATATACAATTCAAGCACAGTGTTTACGCTGTGCTTTTTTTATGTAACATTTTGTTGCTAAGGCGTTAATCCGTATCTTTTAATTAGCTAAACATCAACGTCATGGACTATTTAATACTACTTGCATATTTATTAGGACTAATGGCAACACTTGCCGGAGTCTCTTCTATTGCTTACGGATTCTACGGTATGACAGTTAAAAAATTCAATCGATCATCCATACTCTTTAGCATTGTTCTAGGAACCTTAATGGTTGCTGTTACCTTTACACTTTTTAAGGTGTTTTGTGTCTAGTAGCATTCAATCCTCGTTTAGAAACACATCATATTTCTCTTATTTTCGTAGAATAAGATTGAGAAATTATGATGAAACAACTAACCGTTGAAAAGAGCATTAATATCAACGCCCGTAAAGAAGAAGTATGGGATGCTTTAACCAACCCTGAAAAAATTAAAATCTACTTATTCGGTACAGAAACTTCAACAGATTGGAAAGTCGGAAGTTCTATCTCTTTTAAAGGAGAGTATCAAGGGACTACATACCACGACAAAGGTAATGTACTTCAAAACTCCCCTTTTCAATGCTTAAAATATAACTATTGGACTACTATGTCTGGGTTAGAAGATAAACCCGATAATTATTCCATTATTACCTATACCCTCGTTAACAAATCAGAAGATGAAGTTGTCTTTACTTGGAGGCAAGAAGGTTTTAGCTCAGAAGAAGGGTACAATCATATGGAGAAATTTCTACCAGATATGCTCAAAGTCATTAAAGATATAGCAGAGAAAAAATAAATAAAAAACAGTCTTTAACGAGGCTGTTTTTTTTGTTTTTAGGATAGGTTTCACTAAACAATGTCACCCAAAAACATTATCTAGTATCAACTTTTAATTTTCAATGATCTATAAAAACTTTCCTTATTTTCATGAAAAAACAATAAAAATGAACTTAACAACAGCAAAGGTTATTATAACAGGCGGCACAAGTGGTATTGGTTATGCCATCGCCAAAGAACTCAAAAGTAAAGGAGCTCAAGTGGTAGTGAGCGGTAGAGATCAAATTAAACTTGACGCAACCAAAAAAGAACTTGATGTACTTGGTTTTAAGGCCGACATGAAAAACGAGAAAGAAATTATTGCATTGATGGAATTTGCCAAAGAAAAAATGGGTTCTTTCAATGTATTAATCAATAATGCAGGTATTGGTAAATTTGCAGATTTAACTGAAACGTCAACGGAGGATTTCAGAGAAGTTTGGGAAGTAAATACCTTGGGCTTATTCATTGCTGGTCGTGAAGCAGCAAAACATTTCAAAGAAAATCAATACGGAAATATTATCAATATTAGTTCTTCATCAGGTGTTAAAGGTCATGCCAAGGGAAGCGGATATTGTGCAAGTAAATTCGCAGTAAGTGGTTTAACCGAAGTATGGCGTGCAGAACTAAGGCCATTCAATGTGCGCGTAATGCAGATTAACCCGAGTGAAGTGGTAACAAGCTTCTTCTCT
>NZ_JBVCPV010000202.1:0-4762 GCF_057456495.1 Lishizhenia sp.
AACGGTTATTGGTAATTAATATAAAATGAGCACTTTTGCATCGCAATTAAAATAAATAACTATGAAAAAATTTTTACTTACAATCGCTTGTTCAGCTGTTGCTGCTTTAACATTTGGACAAAAGGAAATTTCTGCAACTTTAACGTCTCCAGCTAATGGTGATGTAATTACTCAAGGGGTTGCTTTTGATTTCAACTTTACAATTACAAACAACGGTCCTGATGACTTAGTAGTTGAGGACACGGCATTCTTTGCTATTGTTTTAGACAACCAAATTATTACACAAGGAGTTTACTACGCGAACAGACCAGCTTCTCAAGCTACTATCGCTCCAGGTCAGTCTTTTGATGTTGCTACAGACTTCTTTAGCTTCAGTCAACTTTCTGATAACGGAACTCACGACATCTGTGTATACGCTTTATTAGCTGATTCAGATTCTTCTTACAACCTTATTACTGAAACTGACATGACAAACAACATTTCATGTGCATCAGTTCAGTTTGCAGGATCAACTGCAAGTACTACTGAGATTGGAGAAGTAGTGAATGAAATTACTGCATACCCGAACCCAGCTACATCTTCAGTTAACTTTGAAGTTTCTCAAGGAGCTGAGGAAATCGTTATTTACGACGTAAACGGTAAAGCAGTAAGAACTGTTGCAGTTGAAGAAACTGTTGAAACTGTTGACATTTCTAACTTAGAAAACGGAGTTTACTTCTACGCGGTTAGATTCGAAAACGGAGAAATCAAACAAGAGAAATTAGTCGTTAGCAAATAAGCTTAACGCAATACATTAAAAATCCCGATTCATTCATTTGAATCGGGATTTTTTTATGGTCCACTTTTCACAAAAAAATCCCTGCTCAGTTGAACAGGGATTTTCTTTTATAAATAGTTACAAGGATTAATCATCCTCTCTTTTACCGTATTTGCTAGCACCTTCACCTCTAATCTTTCTGATCTTATCCATAAGGTTATTGGTTACCACTTGCTCTTTATTTTCCGTTTCTTCTTTACGCTTTTTAGGAGCAGGAGCTGGTTTACCTTTTCGAGGTTTCGGTTTATATTCATCTGAGTTAAACTTTGCCTTTTTAGAACCATCGTAGATGCTATACTTTCTAAAACTACAAGGTAAAGAACCGTTGTAAAGTTTCAACCTTCTATCTGGACGCAGACCTAAATTTTTAAATCCATCCTCTGAAGAAGAAATTACCCAACAATCATAACCTTTCAGTTCTTGCTTAAACCAATCTCCAAGCTCTTCGTACATACGTTCGATGTTTTCTCCCATACGTTCTCCATATGGAGGATTACTAATGAGCATTCCTTTTGGTGTTGGTCTTTTTACATCTTTAAAGTTCGCAACGCTAAAATCTACATTGGCAACAATGGGTAAAACACCTGCATTTCTTCTTGCCTTTACAATTACTTCACCGTCCAAATCAGAACCATAAATGGTAAAGCCTAAATCTACTGAATTCTTATTGGCCTTAGCATATATCTCTTTCCACGCTTTTTCATCATAAGTTTTCAAACCTTGGAATGCGTAGTATTCTCTTTTTATATTGGCAGGGATGTTCGCGGCCATTAATGCAGCTTCAATCACTAAAGTTCCTGAACCACAGAATGGATCTATCAAGGTAGATTTTTGATCCCAACCTGATAGTTTCAATAATCCTGCAGCCACCACCTCATTTAAAGGTGCTTCACCTGTACCTGTTCTATATCCGCGTTGGAATAAAGGAACTCCTGAAGTATTTAAAGAAAGTGTAACTTGTTTTTCTCTAACATAAAGGTCTATCATTACATCTGGATCTCTTAAATCTACATCAGGTCTTTCCCCTTCTTTCTCTCTAAACACATCTGCAATAGCATCCTTCACCAAAAGAAAAGGAAATTGAGAGTGATTGAATAAAGTTGAGTTTACGGCACCTTTCACTGCAAAGGTGTTGTCCATTGTAAATAATGAAGTCCAATCAATACGCTTCGCACGCTTGTAAATATCTTTCTCTTCAGAAATTCTAAAGCTGTCTAGCTCTACCAAAACTGAGATCGCGCAGCGAAGGTTCAAGTTTAAATCATAAACGGTCTTCCAATCACCTTCTAATTGAACGGCTCTGTTGAGTTCTTTTACATTTTTATAACCTAACTCCTCTATCTCTTGTTTCAGTACTTGCTCTAACCCAAAGAGCGTTTTTACTGTGATTGTTAAATTCTTCATTACTTCTTATTAAAAACATCTTTAACCAAAGGCATGTGCCAATGGCGCCAAACCGCTAAAGTACGGATAATAACGATGACACTCATCGCGATAACCAGTAAAGGCACAGAATTTCCGTATCCTAAATAGGTTCCTACCAAATAGATTCCACCCCCACTAATACAAGCTGTGGCATAAACTTCCTTTCTAAAGACCAAAGGAATATCATTACAAAGCACGTCTCGTATTACACCTCCGAAGGTTGCGGTTATCACACCTAGTAATAGTGCTACAAACGGAAGCTGATCGAATTCCAAACCTTTTTCTAACCCAGCAATTGTAAACAAACTCATCCCCAAAGTGTCAAACACAAAAAAGGTCTTTCTCATTTTTCGAAACGCCTGCTGAAAGAAAATCCCTATGGTAGCGCCCAGCATCACGGTAATAATCAAACTCATAGATGACATCCAAGCAACATTGGTGTTTAACAATAAATCGCGCAATGTACCCCCTCCTAAGGAAGCAATAAAGGCAATGATGTACCCACCAAAAAAATCCATATTTTTCTCCGAGGCAGTTAACACCCCACTAATGGCCAAAAAAAACACTCCGATATGATCTATTACATCTAAAATCACTTTCCGCTATATCTCTAAATTTTCTTCTATTTTTGTACAAATAACACAATTTTTGTTTGAGACACCTAATAGTTTTTTTATTAATCTTCTGCGGACTCATTTCCCAGCAAGCTAAGGCTCAACGCGTAGGTGTAGTTTTGAGCGGAGGGGGAGCTACGGGATTAGCCCACATTGGTGTTCTAGAAGCTCTGGAAGAAGCCAACATTCCTATTGATTTTATTACGGGTACAAGTGCCGGTGCTTTTATCGGAGCCATGTATGCTTCTGGCTATTCTCCAAAACAAATTAAAGCTTTTGTTCTCTCAGAAGAATTCCAAATAATGACGCGTGGGGAGCTCACCACAGATACAGATTTTCTTCTGCGTAAAGACGGCGAAGATGCGAGTATGTTTACCTTCCGTTTAGACACAGATAGTTTATTGAGAAATCCATTGCCTACGAATTTTGTAACGCCTACTTTAATGGATTTCAGAATGCTAGAAACGCTAGGATTGAATTCAGCAAATCATCAGCAAGATTTCGATTCACTTTTCATTCCTTTTCGTTGCGTTGCCTCAGATATCGCCAGTAAAAAAAGTGTAGTATTCCGAACTGGAAACTTGAATGAAGCAGTAAGGGCTTCCATGACTTATCCCTTTTACATCAACCCGATTACTATAGACAGTGTACTTTACTTTGACGGTGGACTTTACAACAATTTCCCCGCAGATGTACTATACCAAGAATTTGATGTCGATTACATTATAGGTAGTAATGTTTCCTACAACGCTGCAGCGCCTACTGAAGATGATATTGTGAGTCAGATCACCAACATGCTTGTTACGCCAACCGTCTTTGATCTACCTTGTACACAAGGGATATTAATAGAACCTCAAACGGGAACCAACACCTTTGAATTCGACAATGTTAAACAAGCCATTGATGCTGGTTACCGAGAAACAAAATTAAAATTAGACAGCATACTGTTGCATGTACATAGAAAAGCATCAAAGACTCAACTTCAATCCAAAAGACAATCTTATTTGAGTAAACAAACACCACTGAACATTAATAAAGTGGTAGCCATTGATAAAAATGGAGATACGCTAGATTATGTTATTCAATCTTTGAAAGGGCCGAACAGTAAACAAAACTTAAATCAAGAACTACTTAAAAAACGTTACTTCAGAGCTTATGCTTCTCCTCAAATAAGTTTTTTATACCCCACGCTCAAGAAGGTCAATGACTCTACCCACGAACTCTTTTTGTACGTAAAAAAAGAAAAGAATTTAAGGTTTGATGTAGGTGGCCACCTATCCTCTAGGGCCGTTAATACTGGGTACTTGGCTGTTTCCTATTCTGGATTACGTAAAACGGGGATTAATGTGCAAGCCTCCTCTTACTTTGGAAAGTTTTATGGTTCAGGAAAAATCAAAACGGTCTTTGACATCCCCGCTAGTTTTCCTTTTCGATTTACCACATATTACGTGAGGAACAGATGGGATTATTTCATCAACTTTGCAACATTTTTCGAGGAAGTTAAACCTTCCTTTCTGATTCAAAATGAAGATTATTACGGTGCTACGTTTAGTTTTCCATTGAGTAATAAACGAACTTTAGACTTTGATTTCAGAGACTTTAGTTTAGAAGACAACTACTATCAAACCGATAATTTCTTAAGCTCAGACACTGCAGATGTTACATTTTTCGATGGTCAGTCTGCAGCAATCATTTTCAACACCAATTCATTAAATAGAAAACAATGGGCCACTGAAGGACATCAACTTTACATTAAGGCACGCTTCGTTTCTGGAAAAGAAAGAAGTGTTTCTGGTTCCACTTCACCTATAGATTACGACTTTAGAAAAAGACACAATTGGTTCAATTTACAAGTAAAAGGAAGTTATTTCCCTGTCCGCACCCAACAGTTCAAATTTGGTTTTAG
>NZ_JBVCPV010000203.1:0-4746 GCF_057456495.1 Lishizhenia sp.
AGGTCCCAGAAATGAGTCGAGACCCCGTTCCACTTTCTAACAAGTGTGTTGGAGTCTCGAATTTCTTTTGTGCTAAGCCTAGATAATTATTGGAATAAAAATCTACCGCATAGCTATTAATGTTCAAAGATCTAAGGGTAGAACCTTCTTTACGCTGATTCAATTGCTCAGCCAATCGTTGGTTCAACGCATTCATCTTAGTCTTCTACTGTAGTAACCTTTCTTGGTTGGAAATCAGCTGGTTTTCCTTTAGCTGCAGCAATTTGGGCTTTACGCTCTTCTGCTTTCTTTTGCTTTTCTACCAAAATAGCGTCTTCTTTCGTTTCTGGTTTATCACCATCTTGGAAAGGAGCTTTTGATTTCAAACCTAATGTTTTGAACATCTCAGCATCTTCGTTGTACTCAGGGTTTGGTGTAGTTAACAATTTATCTCCGGCAAAAATAGAGCTCGCTCCAGCCATGAAACAAAGTGCTTGACCTTCCTGACTCATAGAAGTTCTACCTGCAGATAAACGAACAACAGACTCTGGGAATACAATACGCGTAGTGGCAACCATTCTTACCATTTCCCATATTTCAACGGGCTTTTGCTCTTCCATTGGAGTACCTTCCACCGCTACTAAAGCATTGATTGGAATAGACTCTGGTGGAGTTTCCATTTTCGTGTAAGAAAGTAATAAGCCCATTCTATCTTCAACAGATTCTCCCATTCCAATAATACCACCTGAACAAACAGAAATCCCTGCTTTTCTAGCGTTACCGATAGTGTCTAATCTATCTTGGTATTCACGTGTAGAGATTACGTCATCGTAGTAATCTTCTGAAGTATCTAAGTTGTGGTTGTAAGCGTAAAGTCCAGCATCTTTCAAACGCTGTGCTTGGTCTTCGTTCATCATACCTAAGGTACAACAAACCTCCATGTCCAAACTGTTTACACCTTGTACCATTTGGATAACTTTATCGAAATCAGAGTTATCTCTAATGTTTCTCCAAGCAGCTCCCATACATAAACGAGAAGATCCGTTGGCTTTTGCATTTTTGGCTTGCTCAAGTACAGACTCAACGGTCATTAATTTGTGCGCCTCAACATCTGTGTGGTAACGTGCAGCTTGTGGACAGTATCCACAATCTTCTGGACAACCACCTGTTTTGATACTCAACAAGGAAGACATTTGTACTTCATTTGGATCGTGGTGTTGTCTATGAACCGTTGCTGCTTCGTAAACCAATTCCATTAACGGTGTGTTGTAAAGCTCTACCAAGGCTTCAACTGATGTATATTTTGGATTTACTTTCATGCTTATTGCTTTGTTTTTTAATTGTTTAGCAATGAGTGGAGATTTTAGTTCTAAAATTGACCGCAAATTTCTTCGCAGTTTCCCCTCATGTATAACCCTGCAAATATAATTATATCCTTTTTTAACCCTAATGGAGGAGGTGAAACTTTTGGTGAACTAAGACAATTATCAATTTATATCACACCGAATAATACGCGTATAATCATTGCTTGGAAACTAACTTTTTAAAATTGATCACATCTATATCTACCGGTGAACATATAAGGAATACTATTTGTATATTGCAGCAAGAATGAAACTCCTATTAAGTATAATTGCACTTACTTCACTTTTCTTTATTGAGGAAGGGAAGTTAAGCTGGACCAAGGTTGCAGAACTCGAAGTTCAGCCTACGGCATGGAGCGTAGATCCGCTAGGAAATGTGGTGTATACACAAGGTGATGTCATTTATAAACTTGATACAAGTTTTAACGTTCAATTTCAACAAAGTACCAAAGGACTTGGAGAAATTACAGAGGTAGATGCTTCTCATGCCCAAAAAACTATGGTGTTTTCTGAAGATCAACAACAGATTTTCTTTTTAGATAACACTTTAACCTTGGCAGATGCGAGCATAGACTTAAATCAAGAAAACATTGCTTATGCCACGCACGTGAGTTATTCTAACCAACCCACGCGTTATTGGGTGTACGATTTAGACAATTTTAAACTGTGGTTGTTCGACGATTTAATGCCCAAACCAACAGTGATAGAAAATTTGAGCGGAGTATTGAACGGTCTCACCGTAGATGCTTTGTTTGAAAGTGAAAACAAACTCTTTATTTGGGACAAAGCCAAAGGTGTCTATCAATTTGATGTCTACGGTTCTTTGATCAAAACCTATAAAATAGAAAACGCAGATGCCTTGACCTATTGGAATGGAAGTATCTTTTATTTCAAGGATGAAAAGCTCATGGAGTGGACCAAATTAGGGACTCAAAAACAATTAGAATTTCCGTTGAAAAAAGTCAAACAATTCACCATCGAAGAGCAAGACTTTTACGTTCAAACGGATACGAAAATTATTAAATATTCTTTAAACAAATAGTAGATCGAATGGACAGAAAGTTTAGATTTGTAGCTCATTCGGACTAAAAAATATTCATAAAAATGCATATAGCTGTAGCAGGAAACATAGGTTCTGGTAAAACTACCTTAACCAAGTTATTGGCCAAACATTACGGGTGGCAAACTCATTTTGAGGATGTTGAACAGAACCCTTATTTGAATGATTTTTACGAGGACATGCAGCGTTGGTCATTCAACCTACAGATATATTACCTCAACAGTCGTTTTACGCAAATCCAAGAGATTAAGCAAACCAACCATAATGTAATTCAGGATAGAACCATCTATGAAGATGCCTTCATCTTTGCGCCTAACTTGCACTCTATGGGCTTGATGACAACCAGAGATTTCGAAAACTATTTCTCTTTGTTCAATTTAATTGAGTCTTTCGTTTCTGCGCCAGATTTATTGATTTACCTAAGAGCTTCGGTTCCAACTTTGGTAAATCAAATTCAACAGCGTGGTAGAGATTACGAAGAGTCTATTCGTTTAGATTACTTGAAGCGTTTGAATGAGCGTTACGAAGCATGGATTTCTACCTACGATAAAGGTAAATTGTTGATCGTAGATGTAGACAACAACAACTTCCACGAAGTACAAGAAGACTTGGGTAAAATTGTAAATCAAATTGACGCGGAGATCAACGGATTGTTCTAAGCAGATTTAAAAATAGTAGTGAAGCCTTGCCAGTATTTGGTAAGGCTTTTTTATTTTCAGGACATGGAAAAGAATAAAACGGTAGAAGGATATTTGGCCAAGAGAAACGAGCAAGATGCTCAGCAGTTAGCTGCCTTGCGTTCCATTTTACAACGTACAGAACTCGAAGAAGGGGTGAAGTGGGGAATTCCTGTGTACATGCTCAAAGGAAAGAATGTTGTAGGTATAGCGGCGTTTAAAGCTTATGTTGGACTCTGGTTCTACAACGGTGTCTTCCTAAAAGATGAAGCTCAAAAACTCATCAATGCCCAAGAAGAAGTAACCAAAGCCTTGCGCCAATGGCGTTTTACCAGTTTGGAAGAAATACAAGAAAACCAAGATCTTATCCATGCTTACATTTTAGAAGCCATAGAAAATCAAAAGGCGGGAAAGGTATTAAAACCACAAAAAGCTAAATTGGAAATTCCAGCATTGTTAGAAAACGCCTTGCAAGAGAACGCTACCCTAAAATCAAGCTTTAACGCTTTAACACCTTACAAACAAAAAGAATACGCCGAGCACATTTCCTCTGCCAAACGCGAAGCCACGCAACAGTCTCGCCTAGAAAAAGTAATTCCCATGATTTTGGAAGGGAAGGGACTCAACGATAAATACAAGTAGAGTTAAGAAGGCAGAATTAAGAGTTAAGAATGAATCGCGCGTGATTTTTGAACTCTGAATTCGGCCTTGAAAATACTTCTTATTAAAACAAGAAAAATCGACGGGAAATGAACCCAGTGTTTGAGCTCAGCTTTCGGATTTTTCTCCGAAAAATCAGTTAAAAGCGTTTGCGAGTTGGGGTGAATGACCAGAGTGTTTCGTAGCTTTTAAAAGAATTGTTTTCCAGCCTAGATTTTTCTTTGGTTCGTTTCTTTTCATCGATGGAAAAGAAATGAACAATACCCAAGCTTTACAATGAACTCAAGCCAGAAGCTACATTTCCACACTCAACCTCACTCTTCAAACTCCATCCCTGGAATAGGAACCAAATCATCTTCCCCCTCAATCATAGCAAACCTCTTTTGCATCCAATCCTCTTTGGCTTTTTCTATCACGTCTTTGTCCGACGAAACAAAATTCCAGAAAATAAAGCGCTCTTCCTCGAAAGGAATACCACCAAAGATGAAGATGTGTGCATGGGCGCCTAGTTCTATGCTGCACAATTCTTCAGCGGTGTTCACCAACAATTGCTTGGCCTCGTAGGTGTTGCCCTCGGCGCTAATTTTTCCCTCTAAAATGTATATGCCGACTTCTCCATAAAGTTCTTTCCCTATACAAACTTCAGCAGCTTCTTTAGCGGTGATTTCCAACAAAAACAATTCACTGTGCACTGGTACGGGAGAGGTCTTTCCAAAAGCTTTTCCGGCTACTAGTTTGTAGTTGACCTTGTCTGCTTGCCACGTAGGTAAATCCTGCGCTTCTGTATGCGAAAAGAAAGGAGCATTGTTCTCAACTTCCTTGGGTTGTGCTACCCAAATTTGTAAACCGTGCATGGTCTTTTCTTTTCCACGCATGGCCTGTGGTGTGCGTTCAGAATGTACTACACCTTTCCCGGCCGACATCCAATTAACCGCTCCAGGGGTAATTTCTATGTTAGATCCCAAACTATCTCTGTGTTGCATGCTGCCCTCCAACAAATAGGTGA
>NZ_JBVCPV010000204.1:0-4707 GCF_057456495.1 Lishizhenia sp.
CAGTATGCCAAGTGTTCACCTTTTTCATTTTGTGGACACCAGTAATTCAAAATCATGTGGTGGTAACCTTTGTCCATCCCCATTACTTTAGAACGTTGAAAGTGTAAAGTCGTTCTAAATACCAATAATTTGTACATCGTAGAAGATGGATCTACTTGTTGGATGAAAGGAGTCATGTATTTCACAATGGTATCAGGGTTTTGAACCATGTGTTTTTTAGAAAAGAAGTATTCAATTTTCGATTGAATTAGAGGAACTCTTGCTAATCTATCATCTGTAAGATCAACATTGTCGAAAAAGTGCTCCAATTCATAATAATACGTGAAGTTTGGATTGATAGGATTTCCTTCTTCGTCTTTTGGCGCCTCAGGAATATTAATGTCCATCGCCATTTTAATGATTTTAGAAACCAATAAATTGCTATGGTTATCTACGATACTTTGTTGGTAAGCAACAACTTCTTGTGTGATAGCATCTTGTTGTTCTGTAATTGCATTTTTACCGGCTTCATCATCTGCGGCTAAAGTCTTTAATTGCGTGCTCAATGCATTCGCTTCAGTTCTTTTTTGACTAAAGAATTTTTGGTAGTCGTAGAATACTTTGTTTTCCTCAGACTCCTTAATCTTCATCGTTTCAGATAAGTTACTTGTACCTGCTTCTATATGAACATTTTCGTTGTTGTATATAAAGTCGAAGTATCTAGCTCCCTTAATAGAGAAGGTATACATTCCTGGTTCCTGCTTGCTACCATCAAAGCTAAAAGCTCCGTTTTTAACTTGAGCAGTATCTGCGTAATACATACTTGAACCTTCGTAACGAACCAGGTAAACAGTCGTGTCTTCAATACCAGTTATTTTAAACTTCATTGTTTGTGCCTGTCCCGGAAGTATGTACGCCGTTAATAAGGTAAGAATTAGCAATAATCTTTTCATGTTCTAGTTTTTGAATATTTTGAAGTTACAGTTAAGACGCGCCAAAATAAGAAAGGGATATAATTTTAACACAATTTTAACGAAATAATACAACTTGTTTGTCATTGAGTTTTCTCTATCACTTTTTTAGCATTCAAATGGTTGAATAAACTATACAAGCTAAAGACCCCAAGTACGGCCAAGATACTTTGCCATGTATAGGTGTGATCAATTAAAATTCCTCCTTTTTCAAAGAGTGCGTCAATAAATAGTTTGGCCAATGCAAAAACGGCAATACTACTAAGGGTAATCAGTGCGAACACCTTTACAAAGTAGTTGCTTATTCTTTTAGTAATCAATGCCGGAGAGTATCCTATATGTAATAAAGTGGTTATCTCATATTTGTTTTTAGCCATCAGCAGTTGAGCGTATTGTAGTAGTACTAAAATGGATAAAAAGATAGTAAGTATACTGATGAAGAATAAGATGCTGAACAAAGTACCTGCTATACTTTTTAGTTTCCCAATTAACACAGAGCTTTCTTTAGGTTCTAAATGGTTTGCTTCCATGTATTTTTCAAATTCACCGAAACGACCTTCTTTAATGGCTGTCATCAAGTGAGTAACCTTTGCAGGTACTGTACTTGGGAAGTTTTTATTCCCGTATTCCATAAAGGCAGTAGGTACTAAAATGGCACTCATTTCATTGGTGAAACCTATAATCTTTACAGCAAATTTTTCCTTGCGATTTTCATTGGATACGGTAAACTTAAATTTTACACGCTTTGCTAATTCATCAGAAACCTGGGGAATTCCTTTCGCAGAAGCAAAAGTATTCATCATTACTAAGAATTCTCGCGGCATGATAACAGGTATAAAATCATCTCCCGGCTGCCATTGCCAGCTCGCATCATCTACTTTTAAAAAATTGTGATCTACTGTTTGTACAAAAATATCCGTACTGAAGTAGGGGATTAAGTCACTGTCGGTTTTAATAGAAATGTCAAAACTATTGTTCAATATGGGAGAAACGCTTTCCACGAAGTCTTTATCTTCCAAATGTTTAATTTCTACTTTTCCAAAATCTGTTTTCCCTAAGGCTAAAGAGTTATAGTTACTCACTTTTTTTTGTACGATAAGCGTATTGCTTCCTAAGATTTCCTCATCCTCTCCAAATTCGTTCACCCTAATAAGGTAATGGAAGGAGGTGATTAAGAAGGTAAATCCTAAAAAAGCTCCTAAAAAGGCTAAGATTAACTGTAACCTCGATTGATTTTTAAATAATATCTGGTTCAACATAGCTTACAGTTTTAATTCTACTTGATAATCGTACCCGTAAAAATCACCCAATGTGGTTAAGATAAAACCTGCTTTTTCTTGGTGGCAAACGCGGTCAATTAACGCTAAGCTCTTACGCGCATTTTCGGCGTCGAGGTGACTAAAAGGTTCATCTAAAATAATCCAATCAAAAGGTTGACATAGCGCGCGGATAATAGCAACACGTTGTTGTTGCCCTAAAGATAGATTGGCACATCTTTCGTTTGTTTTATGGCCAATTTCAAGTTCATCCAACATGTCTTGAAGCTCTTGTGGGCTATATTTATGATTGAGTTGGTTTTTAATTTCAAGATTTTCCATCACCGTAAGTTCTGGAAACAGTTGTAAGTCTTGATAAACCACCGCGATTTTTGAACTGCGATACTCGGCCCATTCCTCCTTGGTTAAATCTTTTAAAGTAACCTCACCGAAACGGATGTTACCTGTATAATTATCTCTTATACCCAGAAGGGTAGTGGTGAAGGTTGTTTTTCCTTTTCCAGATGAAGCATTAAGTACAACTTTACTTTGAGCTTCTAACTGAAAACTATTTCCCCAAATACTCTCAGCGCTGTGTTCAACATCGGCCAAGTGCTGGGGCATTACATTATTGAAGCTTATTTTCATCTTTGATTTTTAAACTTGAGTTTCAAATACCATTCCACTCAAGTAGTATTCTGGTTTACAGTCTCTCTAAGGGAGTTTTAACTCCGTCAACCAAACTGTAACACGCCAGTTTATCCTTGAATACCGAACTTTTAAAGATGGATTTATTTAGCAGCATACGCACACACTCCTGAATTCCCTCAACAATAGAAGGGTGAGGGTGTACCAATTCTGCCAACACTTCTATTCCTTGATTCATTTGAATTAATAGTCCAACAGCTTGTATTGCAGTTGAGGCATGTTCTCCAACTGCGCGCATTCCTAATATTTTCATTTCATCATCGTTGGTAACAATGATTTTAAAGAAACCTTGGGTTTTACGCATGGCAATAGCTCTTGCAATAACGCTGTAGTCTATTTTTACCACCTTAACGGGAATGTTCTTTTCTATACATTCTTTTTCATTTACACCTACTGCAGCCACTTCGGGGTTTAAGAACATGATGGTACAAACGTTGTCGTAACTGATCGGTTTTTTTACCTCTCCAAAAATTCTTTCTACCGCATGACGAGCTTCAATTTCTCCCATATTCACCAAAGCAATCCTTCCAGATAAATCTCCTACGGCATAGATGTTTGGGATGTTAGTTTGGGTGTCGTTGTCTCCAATATGAACACCACGTTTAGACATCTCAACACCGGCATTTTCGATGCAAAGTCCTTGGATATTCGGTGTTCTACCTACAGAAAGTAAAGCTTTTTCAACTTGAATAGTTTCTTTACTTCCATCAGGATAAGATAATTCGTATTCAACTTTTCCTCCTATGTTTTCTAAGCGTTCTAATTGCGCCTCATGGTGAATGGTTACCCCTCTCTTCTCTAAGTTGCTTGCCACCAAGTTCGAAATGTCTTCATCCTCAAAAGGAAGAATTCTATCCTGTCTATCAATCAGGTAAACCTTAGTTCTTCCAAAATTGGCGAAAATGGTAGCGTATTCACAACCAATTACCCCGGCACCGACGATTACGATACTTTCAGGGAAATCTTTGATGTCATCTATTCCATCTGAGGTAAGGATTACATCTTCATCCACGTTCATGTTTGGGAGTTTCCTTGGAGAACTTCCAGTGGCAAGAATTATATTTTCACCCCAAATGGTCTTTTTAAAGCCTTCATGATCGATTTCAACCTCATTTTTATTCAGCAGTTTTCCATGACCACGTTCGTAATGGAACGACTGATTCATGGATTCTGTTTGAAGTAATTTGATGTGACAGCTGTATTGAAATTTACGTTCGAAAACCGCTTCGTCTAAGGTTTTTTTAATTTCCTTCCAAGAAGGTTCAAACGGTTCTCTTCCAAACGAATATATGGTTTCGTTTACGTTTCGGACACGTTGTGAGAGTTCCCACAAAGTCTTGGAAGAAAGCGCACCGTTGTATACACCGGCACCACCCACTCGTTTTTTTTCAATTAAACAAACTGATCGTCCAAAATCTATAGCCCGCATGGCCGCTGCATATCCAGCTGGACCACCACCAATTACTATTAGGTCAAATTTTTCCATAATGCTTCGTTGCATTAAATATAGTAAGTGATTTTAGATTTTGAATTCTATCTTTCAATTAATCTTTATAAATAGGGAGATTTGATGGGGGAAGCTCTATCTTTGTTTTTAGTTATGGCAATGAACGAAGAATTCAAAGAAGACCTTATTGAGGCAAAGAAAAAACATCCTGATTACGTAAAATTGGTGCGTAAACTAAAAAAGATGAAGCCCAAGAAATTGGACAATTTAATCAATGAGGAGCACGATAAGCAATTCGAAAATATAGATTGTTTAGATTGCGGGAATTGCTGTGCAACCACAAGTC
>NZ_JBVCPV010000205.1:0-4620 GCF_057456495.1 Lishizhenia sp.
ATGGTAAGCGGACGCTCAGAGAGGTCTATTAAATCGTAGCATATCTCTGGAAAATCAGGCACATACTTTTCTAACATATGGAAAGAGTTCACCAAAACGATAAAGCTTTTATCGCTGCTTCTTCCTTTCAATTCTGCGATGCGTTGTACAGCTTTTTCGTCTGTTGCATCGCAACCCAAACCCCAGACTGTGTCTGTAGGGTAGAGCAATATACCGCCTTCTTGAAGTGTCTTTTTTGCTTCGTTTACCGTTGCCATGGTGCAAAAATAGTGAAGTTAAGGGGAAATAGGAGTTTTTTCTTTTTAAAAAGACCTTTGTTAAGCTACTGAAATCTGTTTTCTTGTGAGAACTTAGCAGCTTCTGGAAAAGCGCAACAAAAAACAACCCTTCTGGAGAAGAGTTGTTTTTCGTTTCATGCGCTGTGAGTTTAGTTGCATTTTCAGGTTTTGCTAGTCAGAAAACGTTTTAGTTGTTGTAATGGTAGTAGACGTTTTTACTATATGCAAACCAGTTATATAGGGTTTATAAAAGTTCTATTTCAAAATCCGAATCCTTTTCGGGGCCGGACTATTAAAATTAGATGATAGCATAACAGCCACCAAAACAAAATGTTGAAATGCACGTTTTTGGGATGAATAACCGATAATGCGTGTTTTTTTCTCTTGGGTGTTATTCAGTTCTCCCTTTTAGCTTTTGTGATAAGGGCTTTATTTTGAGTGTTATCGCCACATTTATCACATTCCTGCAGCTGTGCGTTTTAAAAATCTAAATAGATATAAGGAATCTCTGCTACATCATTATTGGCAAAGATATATGCCAAAACCACAACAAAAATCAAGGTGATTGCGACTACGACTAAACTTTTACTGGCCTTTTTCATAATGCTGTTTAATTTGTTTTGCGGTTAAATATGCACCGTATTGGCTAATGTGTTGAACGTCGATGAAGGTTCCTGTTTGATAAGAGATATCTGTTCCATCGATATATTCCATTCCTTCACTTTCTAAATATCCTTTGATGCTGTTTAGAGTTTTCTCATAGTTTGGAAGGAGTGTAGAATCTTTGTGATTACAAAATATAGCATTGTACGGTCCCACATAAAAGGTGCAATGTATATTATTGGTCTTTAAAATGTTTACAAAAGCCTTGAGCAAATCATCTTGATAGGTTGCGCCTGTATCTATTGCCGGGAATCCTCCATTAAGCGAATAATAGTGGTCTGTAACGTTGTACTCCAAATTAACCGCTTCAATAAAGTCAGAAGTATCAACAGTATTCAAGTTAAAAATGTTCAAGTTGTTTGTAAAAGCAGTATCTGGTTCTTGGGGATTGAACAACACGGATAAGTCATGATAGAAATAACTTGTAAACTCATCCTTTAAACGTTCCGCTGTTAATTCTGGAGCAAAGGATTTGGTTGTGTTTAATTCCATAAAGTTAGGATAGAGCTCTAGAGCTTCAGCCTTACTTTTTACTTTGTACGTCAAAGCATCACTTACATAACGGTTGTAATAAGCTTTAGAAAATTTATTGAGTCCTTTTCTCCAGTAAGTTGGGTTGAGGTACACAAGTATGTTCATGCCTTGAAAGGCCTCTGGATGATCTAAAAGAAAAGGGAAGTATACGTTACTGTTTCTACCCGCTCCTCCTAAATGATATACTTTTTGCGGGAAGTCTTTGTCTTTGTTTAATAAACTGTAATAATTATTTCCCTCTAGTTTATTTCCTGTTTCAGAGGTACCCAAAACCAATAAACCATCCTCTTTTTTAATATCCTCCAGAAAATCATAGAATATATGATTCCCCAGCTTTATCTGGCCTCCTGTGGGGATTACTATTGGTCCGTCTTTCTTAGCTAGATAAGGAATGTACAATGGAAACAACATGATCAGTGCCAATGCTGTAAATGCACTCAACCAAAGTTTATTTTTAATAATATACTTAACCGTTAACATAATCTTGAACACTTATTGTTGTTTCTTTCCATTCACTTTTTCTAAGACCATTATGGTATCTTATTCTAAAATGATGCTTTCCTGGCTTCACATTTCTATCCGTTCCATTGAAGGTTTCCAAACCATGAATATGCATGAAGTTTTTCTTACCCGGTAAATCTTGAATATAGGTTTTCCAAGCTTCGTCTTCAACTTTTTGTTGTATCTCTATGGTGTACTGGTTGGCAGGACAGAATTTTAAACGAATCGCCCAACCGTAGTCATCCACATATTCAACTTTTCCATCAATGAATGGATAATTGGGACTCGTTGGGAAATCTAAATCAGGTATAATAAGTCCCGCTGGAAGTGAGGGAATATTCTCTGCTAAAGGAGGTTGACCAAAAATGATTTTCTCCAAGTACGATGCTTTTATTTTTCCTCTGGTTAAATACAAGGTTTTTGATTTCCACGCTCCTTTTTTCTCACCATAAGATGAACGCACCTTAACATGAAGCAATTGCTTTTCTGCCTTTAAAGGAAGGATGTAGTAAACGTTATCTGGAGTAGTCTTTATATTTTCTATCATCATTTCTTTCTCCATCCTGTTAGAACTGTAACAGATGTCTATGAAAGGTGCATTGTTTTCTGGGTATTCAATACGTAGGGATAAATTATTCTTTGCGATTAATGGAGAGGTAATGATTTCTGTTGAGTTTTTCTCTGTCAAATGACTCAATACCATACCAATGGTAGAGGTGTTGTAATTAAAGAAAAACCATCCAGCAGTAACAAAACTAAAGGTAACCAGCATTCCACCTAAGTAGGAAGCTCCGCGTTGAAAAGCAGTGGTGAGTTTGGACTTTTTCTTTTGAAAGAAGTACACGTCCCACAGTTTAAATAGAATCAATCCTACACCATGCCATAATCCCCAATACAGAAAGTTTAGTGTAGTTCCGTGCCAAATACCACAAATTGTAAACGTAAGAATGTACCCCAATGAAGAAACAAATAACCTCGGAGCTTTATTGAATACTTTAGACAAGTTGATAACGATGGGTTTAAACACATACTTAAACAAGAAATCTGAAAAGGTCATGTGCCATCGTTTCCAAAAGTTGGAAAGACTTGGCGCTAAATAAGGGGTGTTGAAGTTTTCTGGTGTCTTGATTCCTATTAAGTAAGCTGTACCTATGGCTATATCACTGTAACCAGAAAAATCAAAAAGTATGTAGAAAGAATAAAGAACAAGGCTTAAACCAAGGCTTTCTTGCCACATTTCATGCTCAAATAATGAAAAGTCGAGTGAATAACTTAAAATAATAGGCACTAAAAAGAATTTCTTAAGCACACCGAGGAGCAAACGAAATACCCCTGCTTTGATTAAAAGCGTTTTGTAGGTGTTGTGTTTTTGTTTGGCCCAATAGTTAAAATTGTTGTAATCGTCGATGGGACCTGCAATAAAAGTAGGGAAGAAGATGATGTAGTTCAGGAAATTAATCCATGAATATTCTTTGATGCTTTTGTTTCCGCTTTCTATGAGGAAATGAATGAGCCTAAACAAGATATAGGATAACCCGATTCTCTGAAGCAGATCAAAACCAACAATTTTATAATTCTTAAGAACAAATAAGAAGATTAATACTGCTATCATTAATCCTTGCAGGTAGAGGTTTCTTTTCTGTAGACGACCCAGTAATTTACCTCCATGATAGACAAGGGTGGAGATTATCAGGATTAGTCCCAGCGAAACAAAAGTGGTAAGGGTACTCAAAACAATTACACTTCCTAGCAGAAGGAGCATGTTATTAAGCGTTTTATTTCTCCATAAATAACTACTTAAGTTATAGATGAATATGAACAGTAGTATATAAAAGAAACTTGATACGTGCGTAAATATCATTCCAGCTAATTGACTTATTATTTATTGCAGATATCGTTCTTGGCGACAATCTGAGGCGCGAAAATACGAAGCTTTTGGGATTATCTGTACTTGAATTAACAAAGAGTTAATATAATTCATTGCTTTTTTAATGTTTTAAAATGTTAGTTTAGTATTGTAAATGAGTGTATTAGCATAATATATTCATAATGTAAGGAGCAACCTTTTATAGGAGAATTGGAGTCTTATTTAAAATGATATCGCGTATTGTACCCTGTTTAATACATTCAGAAAGCTAGTGAATACTCCTCGAATTTGAAGGGGTAACCTTATGCTTTACATATACCGTTATACCTTCTGATTATCAGATATAAACTCAAAACAAAGATCCTAGGTTCTTAATTTGAACGGCCTAAAACATTATAACTATTCCAAGAATACATAAGCATTAAGTGAGGATGAAGTTCCTGCTTTGTGGATGACTGCATAGATACTTGAAAGAGGGAATGTCTCTATTTTGAAATGCATGATTGGTGCGTAAACTTTCTTCGCAATTTTTGTTATCAATGATGATTCGGGAAGGAGCGAACACCAAATTTCGAAACATGAGCTTTCTGAATTCTGAGGTAGAAGGCGCTGAATCTTAGATTTGGCGCCTTTGATAATTCAATACTTATCATCTCCTAAAGCATGAACCCTCAAATAGCGATAGGATGAAAAGCGAAGGAACAAGGACTTTAGTTATGCTTGGGAAAAGAAAGCGACCCCAGAAGCTATATGGTACCTTAGAATAACTTAAGGAAT
>NZ_JBVCPV010000206.1:0-4599 GCF_057456495.1 Lishizhenia sp.
GGGTGAACAAGGTGTTATTAACCTTTTAAGAGCAGAAGGATACACATTAACTCCCATGAATTATTAGGATGAAAAATTTACTTATTTGGAGCCTGCTGATTCTTAGCTTTTATGCATGTAAAACGTATAATGAAGACCAAAAAGAAGTCTTTAACACTACCATAAAGGCACATATAGATAGTTTAAACCAACAGGGCTTTAAAACCTTAGAAAGTGGTTTATTTTACCGTGTTATTGAAGAAGGCGAAGGAAAACACAACATTAAGTATACAGACAATGTTGAAATATATTATACGGGTTCCTTGCTCAACGGTGATGTATTTCAAGTAATCACGCCAGAAGAAGCTTTGAATTTTGACGTTAAAGAATTAATTGTTGGCTGGCAAGAAGCCCTTGGCCTAATTCGAGAAGGTGGAGTTATTGAAATATACATTCCTCCTTATTTAGGATATGGTGATAGAAAGACTGAAAAAATACCGCAGAATTCAATTCTGCATTTTGTACTAGGCGTAAAAAAGGTGGTTTAATTACCACCTTTTTTCTTTGTCTTATATCCTTCAGCAACCAATATCTCAGCTACCTTATCTTTGAAATTTCCTTGTATTAAAATCTCTCCATCTTTGGCACTACCTCCTACTCCACATTTGCTTTTCAAAATTTTAGCCAAATCTTTCAGATCATCACTCGATCCAACAAAACCTTCAACCAAGGTCACTTCCTTACCCTTTCGTTTTTTTCTATCGATAGATACATACAATAGTTGCTCAGATGGATCTAGTGTCTCTTCTTCCAACTCATCATCATAATCGTAAGAAAAATCTTGATTCGTACTGTATACGATATCTACTCTCTTCTTCTTTTTATTTCCCATTACTCACAATATTTATGGCTGTTTTAAAATCGTCTGTTTCTATAAAGTCTGGATGCAAATTTATGGCATTTCTAATAGTTTTTGCTGCTCTCGTCTGAAAAATCCCAACATGCAAGCCTTGTGCTTTCAGTTTTTCAATCTCTGTGTTCGTAGTTGCTGAGTATTTCACTTCAACACCATATAATCCGGGATGTTGGGTTAAGATTTCGTCTAAATTTTCATCTGAATTAACAATGTACATCACCTTTTCATAGTGTGTAATTACACTATCTAACCAAGACTTTTGAGTCATTAACAAATGAATATTTGCAGCTCCCACACTTTGCCAATTCATTTTCTCCAAACCTCTCATCAATACCTCTTGACCATACAACCCGCAATTGTTCCAGTGTTTAATATCCAGATAGAAAGATTTATTAGGATAACGAGAAAAGTCGAACTCATTCAAACAAATCAACGCTTCTCCGTTCTTCAATTCTAATTGACTCAATTCTTTATCCGTATAAGAAGAGATACAAAGTGCATCATCAAATTTCTTTTTCAGATCAGCATCATGAAACACCCACATGGAACTATCCTTGCTAAATTGAATATCCAACTCAACTCCAGCGCAGGCTTCAAAAGATAAGGCGTAATTAACCGCTTCCAAAGAATTATCTATATAGGGCGAATGTATAGCTGTGATTCCAGCTCCCGCGTGACTTATAATAGCAACATCGGAGAATTTGGCTTTTTCACAAGCCGAAACAAGAATTAATAGTAAAATCAAACTAAAACGCATAACTCAATCCCATATTTAAATGTGCATTAAAATAAGCTTGCGTTCCACCAGGAGAACTTTCTGCTCCCACACTACACCCTATATTGACATGGTAAAGAAGCGAACCTCCAATTGCTACTCCGGTATGTGTTCCAATTTCATTATAAAAAGTACTGTTCTTTTTACCCACAGGAAGCAGGGATGAAAAAGTATTTGCCCCGATTATGGCGCGAATACGCTCTCCTTGGAAATAGGTATAATTATACCTCAAGTTCAAAGATGGATGGACTGTTCGTGCGGCAAATGTCGCTCTTGTTCCACATCCTAAAGCCATAGTAATACTTTGGTTTTCTTTTAGCTCGTGTTCAAAAAACACTTGAGAATAGACATCGAACCTATTGGTCCTTACTTCTAACCCCAAATTGTTTTGAGCCCAGGTAAATATCGGAATCACGACGAGAGTTAAGACGAGTAAGCGCATTATTGATTGTAAACTTTCACTTTACAGTTGTTCAATAAATTCTGATCTTTCAACTGAATTTCTAACTGCTTTCTCAATTTCTCATTCACTTGTAACTTATCCACCTCAAGGGTATCGTAGTAATGCACTGCCAAGGCAAAAATGGTATCTTTCACAGTTTCATTTTGCGCCTGCACCCCTGATAGAACTTCAATAGATTCTACCTCCGGATAATGCAAAGCAATCGTCGATGCCAAGGTTGCTGCATTTACTTTTTGCTTTTTTAAATTCTCTATGGAACTCTTCAAATTGGCATTCTGAATGTTCAAATCTCTTATCAATTCATCCTTCTTCATGATAACATCATAACCCGCCCCAGAAGAAAGGTTGCTGTTTTTAAATTCGTCCAAATACTCCTTCAACTTTCTATCTACATCCTCCCCTTGAATAATAGATAAATTGTTTTCACTTAGATTGTACGTTCTCAGCTGAGCATACCATACTTGTAAGGTAGATTCTGGCACCGTTTTATTGGTCAAAATGACCTCTACTTTAGGTATTTCTCCAGTCAAATCAAACTTTTGATTCACATCTAATGTCTCATCTGTTTCAATTACATTTCTAATGAAATTGGTGGCATTTTCCGTAAAAATAGTCTCCTGTACCTTTCCATAAAACAAGTAAACAGAAGGAACGATAACCAAGAAAATCAAAACGGTAGAAACTACTTTCACCTTCTTCTCTACCTTAGGATTTATGAAGTGTCTAATTGGGAATTTTAAATACCTCACCACCAAAATGGTAGATAAACAGATAAAAAGTGTATTGATTAAAAACAAATACGATGCACCAAAAAAGAACTGCCAATTTCCATTCGCTAAACCATAACCCGCCGTACATAAAGGAGGCATAAGTGCAGTGGCAATTGCTACCCCTGGAATTACTGTATTGTTATCTCCTCTACTGGCAGCAATAATACCTGCCAAACCACCGAAGAAAGCAATGAACACATCCATAAGGTTAGGTCCAGTTCTCGCTTCTAATTCAGGTGTTAAACCATGTAAAGGAGTAATTAAAAAGTAGATATAAGCCGTAAGTAAGGAAATACCCACAGCCACACCAAAATTCTTTAAAGAATCTATGATCAGTTTAATGTCGTTTGTTCCAACCCCTAATCCCATTCCTCTGATAGGTCCCATCAAAGGTGAAATAAGCATGGCTCCAATAATCACTGCCACCGAATTGGTGTTTAAACCTACAGAGGCCACAACAATAGAACACATCAGTACCCACACATTGGGGCCAACAAAATTTATTCCTTCTCTTATGTTTTTAATGGTTCCATTGATATCAGCACCATCTTGAAAAGAGACAGTTTCCTTGAGAAAGGAGAAAATAGACTTAATCCCCTCTCGCACATCTGTATTGATATTGATTTTTGTAGGATCTCCTTCTATAGGATCGTCATACTTATTACCGTTATCATACAAGTGTTCAAAGGCCTTCTTACGCCTTTGTTTTTCCTCATGGAGTTCATCTTTGGGTTGATCAGATGATGAAGTATTTTCGGCAGCACCCTCATTCGGTGTATTCTCTTCATTTTGAGCTTTGTTCTGCTCGTCTTTAGGGTCTATATTTTCCTCGTTCATTGTAATAACTTAAGCAACCGTTGCATTTCCATCGTATTTCTTTCAGAAGAAAGCGCTTTTTTAATGAGTTGTTTTTCTTGCTTGGTTAAATGCCAAGATAGTGAAATTTTGTCCTTAGGCGTCTCCCTCAAATTTAAACTTACAATGTCAATAGGGTAATCTTGGTACCTTAAAAATAGATTGACCAATTCATCTTGATTATAATCTTGCACCTTAGGAAAGTTACCATACACGTTGGAAAGTGGCTTAAACATTTTTTCAAATAAAGAGATGGCATGTTCCTCATCTGGATTCAATCCCTTTTTCGTATCTCTAATCTGAACAATGATTACTCCACTGGTATTTTCCTTAATCCAATCTTCTAAGGCACTCAAATAGCGCAAGGTAGTTTTGGCCCCATAATTATCTCGTATTCCGGCATCCATAATATGAACTTCCGGTTCTGTAGGCAGTGTAACCATTGGCGTTATATAGGGAAAGGTTGCATTCATCCTTAATGCAGTTGCAAAACGTAATTCTCCAGCATCTTGATGTTGAATGATTTTATTGAGCTCTACATTTTCAGTCAAAACAGAATCTCCCTCAACAATGCCAGAACCAAACATAAAACCAAGATTCTGACTACTAATAATCAACCTTCTTCCATCTTCTATAATGGTGGGTGAAAAGACAAAAGTGGGTACCAATGCTGCTTGTTCAACCTCTCGGTAATCCTTCAATTGTTTGTTTAAAACTTGATTGGTGTTACTCAACAACTGTTGTTCTAAAGCGTATCCTCTATCGGTTGTATACGTTTGTCCATTATAATCGAACTTTTGATATCTAAAAAAGATATCATTAGTAGCTAGTGAAACCCCTA
>NZ_JBVCPV010000207.1:0-4591 GCF_057456495.1 Lishizhenia sp.
GTTTAACCATAATCCCCGTTTCTATTTTAGCATATCGAAGTCAGTTTGGCTCAGCGAATGTTGCAGAAGTTTTCTTACCCATCTTATTTGCCACTTACTTCGCCTCATTGGTAGGTTTAATTGCTGTTTCCATCAAGCAAAAAATCAATCTTTTCAAACCTGTAGTTCTCGCTTATTTAGGAAGTGTTACAGCTTTCATTCTAGGCTTATTATGGTTATTGATAGAAAATCCTGATTTAGTAGACCCTGTTTCGAACATAGGAGGAAACTTGCTCCTCTTCACCATTATCATTGCTTTTATACTTTTGGCTATTAGAGCGAAAATCAATGTATACGAAACATTTATCGATGGCGCAAAAGGTGGGTTTAAAGTCGCGATAGGCATTATTCCTTACTTGGTAGCTATATTGGTAGCCGTGGGAGTTTTCAAGGCTTCAGGAGCCATGGAATTGTTGTTTGATGGGTTGCGTGTATTTCTAGTATTTATCGGCGTACAGACCACGAATTTCATCGAAGCATTGCCGGTTGCATTTATGAAACCCTTCTCAGGAGGAGCCGCCAGAGGGTTAATGATAGAGGTTTTTGAGACGCATGGTGTAGATTCATTCTTAGGAAAAATGGCTGCGACCTTCCAAGGTTCTACCGAAACTACCTTTTATGTTTTGGCCGTATACTTTGGTTCTGTAGGTATTAAGAAAACAAGATACGCAGCAGGATTAGGACTTCTTGCCGATTTAGCGGGAATTATCGCCGCCATCATTATTAGTTATATTTTCTATACCAAATAAAAAAACTCCAAAACCTACTTCGGTTCTGGAGTTCAAATATTATTCATCTATTCGAGGAAAACCTTTTGGCATCCTTCAAATCTACGTTAGAGAAAAGTTACTTCACCTCAATGAATGAAATCCCTAAAGCACGTTGATAGTAGCGTACTTGTTTCATTTCTTTACCATTCGCAATTACGAAAGACAATCCACTTTTACCTCCTCTAGCCGTTCTACCACTACGGTGTGTGTAATACTCATCTTTGTCTGGTAACTCATAGTGTACCACAAAAGATAAGTTATGCACATCTATACCACGTGCAGCCAAATCTGTAGCTACGATGTATTTCAATGTTTTATTTTGGAAAGCACGCATCACTTTGTCTCTTTCCTTCTGCGTTAAATCACCATTAATGGCTTCCGTTTCATGGTTCTTCGCTTTTAACTGCTTGGCCAATTTCGTCGAAGCCTTTTTGGTTCTACAAAAGATAACTCCTCGGTTTTTTTTCTGACTGTCCAAGAAATCCAACAATACATCTAATTTCTCTTCATCCAAAACTTGAATGTACTGGTGTTGTATTTTCTCGTTAACAATTTTCTTCTTATTCAAATGCACTCCTTTGGCAATGGGCGAAAGGTATTTGCGAGAAATTTCAACTATACCATGTGGCATAGTAGCAGAGAACAACCATTTGTTTTGCGCATTCGGGATAGAAGAAAGTATCTTTTCCAAATCCTTCTGGAATCCCATGCTCAACATTTCGTCAGCCTCATCTAAAACAACCGTTTTTACGTTGTCTAAACTTATCACACCGCGTTGCATCAAATCCAAAAGTCTACCCGGCGTAGCAACAATCACATGGGTTGGTCTTTGCAACCTTCCAATCTGAATTTCTATACGTTCACCACCGTAAACACATTCTGTAAAAATCTTATCGGTATACTTAGTAAACTTAAAAAGTTGCTTCGCAATTTGCTGACCTAACTCACGCGTTGGCGAAAGCACTAATGCTTGTACAACTTTTCTTTCTGGATTTACCTTCGTCAATAAAGGAACACCAAACGCCAAGGTTTTCCCCGTTCCCGTTTGTGCCTGACCAATAAAGTCTGTATTCTCATCCAAAAGAATAGGTAAAGATTTCTCTTGTATTTCAGTAGGTTCAGTAATCCCTAACTCCTTAAAACTCTTGATAAACTCTTTGCTTACTCCTAGTTGTTTAAAACTTGCCATTGTATGATTGTTATTGGGTGCAAAGTAAGGTAAAAAGTAGGGGGAATACTAGAGAAAACATCCTTCAGTTAAAAATAATGAGTGATTCTCCTTTTTAGCTCCCCACCAAGTTAGCACTTGGTGCCGCGTCATGCGCTCTATAAATTTCTTATAAAGCAAGTTCTACTAATAACTAATTGTGCTTCTAGGGTCGCAAATTAGTTCCAAGTATCCCTAACTTTTTTCTTCAATTTATGCCGCTGCTACCGCTGGTAGACTCCTTTATTTTGAGTAACATTGAAGCACAAAACATTGCTATGGAAATCATAAAAGCTACTCCCCAACATTTGGATGCTATCCTAGAAATTATTGGTCATGCTCAAAACTATTTGGCTTCTTTACACATTGATCAATGGCAAAATGGCTACCCGAATGAAGATCGTATTTTAGAAGATATTCAACTTCAATCTTCCTACCTCTTGCTCAATGAACCTCATCAGATTATGGCAACGGCAATGTTTACAACAGAATCAGAACCCACCTACCAAAACATAGAGGGAGAATGGATAACTCAAGACAACGCAAAATACGGCGTTATTCATCGCATGGCTGTACATAACGATTTCCGAAAAACGGGGGCTGCTCGCCGTCTATTCAATTATTTCGAAAATGAATTAAAACATAAAGGCATCAATTCTATGCGCATAGACACGCACGAAGATAACAAGGGCATGCAACGACTTTTACTAAAAAACGACTATCAATATTGCGGGGTTATCTACCTTACTGATGGAGCCAAAAGGTTGGCCTACGAGAA
Organism: Lishizhenia sp.; assembly: GCF_057456495.1. Lineage (NCBI taxonomy): Bacteria > Pseudomonadati > Bacteroidota > Flavobacteriia > Flavobacteriales > Crocinitomicaceae > Lishizhenia > Lishizhenia sp. The sequence continues at coordinate 2,795 of NZ_JBVCPV010000207.1, forward strand.
AATAATTAAAGCATAATTTAATTCATAGTGAATAAAAAAGTTAAATGAAGTATTTGTTTTACAAAATGTAAAGTATATTTGTCAATAAGTAAAACAAATACTTCCTAAATATGAATAATTCAGAAATTCAAACACAAAAACCTAAATTAGTAGCTTACAAGTATAAAAAATGGGTTTACACATCCTTTCTAATCCCAGTGACCTTCCTTATTTTGAAAATGGCAGGTGTTCTAGAACTTGAAGCTCAAACTTCAAAATCCTTGTTCTCTGTACTCTTTTTCATCCCATTAATGTTACTTGCCTTTACGGCTGAAAAAATAGAAGACGAAAGGATTGAAAAAATTAGAATGCGCGCACTTGGAGCTGCAAGTCTTTTTGCTTTTTCTTATGTGATGATTAGAAATATTATGGACCTTCTTACTCCCTCCGGAGAACCATATATTCTATCTGCTAACGAACTAATACTTACTATGCTCTTCTTCTACTTAATTAATAAGTACTTTTTACTTAAAAAGGGTTAGAATACTTTATTGAATCACATTTTCTAAAAACTAACAAACAATTCTAAAAAACTTAATTATGAAAAGTGACAATGAAGTTTTGACGTTTAAACTTCTACCCAACAAATACAAAAAGTTGGTTTATGCCCTATTTATCATTCCGATTACCTTTGGTATACTTAAATCTGCCAATATTGTAGAATGGGAAGACTACCTTTTTAAAAGAATATTTACCGTACTATTTTTTACCCCACTGATTTTACTTGTTTTTACAGCCGAAAAAGTAGAGGATGAAAGAATACAAAAAATTAGATTGAATGCTTTGGCATTTGCCGCGGTTTATGGTTTTGGGTATCTCGTTATTGCTAACATAATGGACCTAGCAATGTCCAATGAGGCTTCAGAAGAAATCAAAGCCAAAGAAATTTTATTGCATATGATCGTCATGTACCTCTGTACAAAATTCTATATGCTAAGAAATAATTAGTCATGAAAAACACCATCAAAGTAGAACGTGCAAAAAAGGACATGACCCAGCAAAACTTGGCAGAAGAAGTGGGCGTTTCTCGACAAACCATCAATTCATTGGAAAAGGGAAGATATGTTCCATCTACCATATTGGCATTAAAAATTGCAGCAGTTTTTAAGACTACGGTAAATGAGATTTTTCAGCTAGAAAAGGACGACTAGCTGCGAATAATAAAACAGATTTCAATCAAAAAAATAGAATAAAAGGATATTTCTTACAGAAGTATCCTTTTTAGTACGCTTCAAAATTTACAATACTGCTCTGCCCTTTTTCATCCATGATCATCAAGACATGATTACCAGGACTGATATTAATTTTCAACTGATGCTTCCTTTGCGTGCTTCCGACAAATTCATCGTCTAAATGCCAAAACAACTCTGTTTTTTGATTGCGATGTGTAGCTTCCAATATGACCTTTTCGAACTCTCCTTTAAAGTTTTTAGGAATAATCAATTTAGAATCATCTTGGGGGTAAATAATGGCCATATCTTCGGCGTTAAAAGAGGAACAATTTTCATCAAATGCAGGTAACTCCTTATACTTTTGATGTCCTTTTTTATAATAGAAAGCAGCAACAGGATCTAAACAAAACCATACTGTATCCTTTACATTTCCTTGGAACAAGCAATTATGATTCACTCTTAGACCTTTGTCATTTATCAAAATATGATGGTGATAGGTACATACACCCAAAGGTTTTGCTACCATACTTGTTTCTGTTTTCATTTTCGGACAAGCCGGAGATGGGGCCAACCCTGAGGTAGCACA
>NZ_JBVCPV010000208.1:0-4587 GCF_057456495.1 Lishizhenia sp.
AACTGGATTGTATTTACAATTCAAGAGTATGGGACAAGGGAAGAGAAATACACTATGCTGTATATCTAAGAAAATAAGACGTATATGCTATCATACATTTCATACTTACTAAGACTTCCTAAAAAGAGTACTAACTAATAAACAATACATTGAAATCAACATATACATTATTCATCCTATCAATTATTATATCCTGTTCGTCAACGAAACATTTACCTCATGAACAAATCATTGGCACGTATATATCTAATGACATTTTTTACGGTGTTTCTGAGGAGATTGAATTAAAAGCAAACCAAGGCTTTGAATACAATTGGGACCAAGGATTGCTTGAAGGAAGCACTTTTGGAAAATGGAAAAGAGAGGGGAATTATATCATTTTAAATAGTAATAAACAAGTAAATGAAGTTCCTCCCTTTGAAATTATCGAAACCAAAAAGTACAAATCAGAAATACTTACCTTAAAGGTGTTGAATCCAAATAACGAAGGACATGCTTTTGCCAAGTGTGCGTTAAAAAAGGATACAATTATTTTATCTGGGAAAATAACAGATCTAGAAGGAAGGTGTAGATTTGATAAAGTAACGGCAGATAGTCTAATTATCAGTGCTTATGGATATAACACGATTCGTATACCGCTGGATTCTACATTTTCATCACTTACATTGAAATTGGTGGAAGATTTTGATACATATAGATACTTTACAAATGAAAAGTGGAAGTTTAAAAAAGGAAGACTCTACGATACCTCAAAACGAAAAGGTCATGCGTCGAGGAAATACTACTACCAAAAAATAAAATAACGCCAACTACAAAAGTTACAATATATCTAAAAGTCTAAAAAAAGGGACTAATCCATTATTTTCAATCTGTACATTTCAACGAACTTTTTAAATGCTTATATTGGTTGAGAACTTGGGATTCTCTATTATGTTGGAAGGATAAACACAATTATGTTTATTTGGATGTTAAGTCACTGAAAAATCACAACGATAATTGCAAACATTAGTCATCAATACCAGACCCATTCTACCCTATTGGATTACACTTATGGGAACTTCGTTCGCGTGCATACAAGTCATCTTTAAATTTGTGGAAAACATTGAAACAGCCCTTTCCCTACTCATCGTGGTTGTAGTTATGTATCTAGGTCATTTGTTCGCAAAATTTTTATTTGACGGAAAGTTAGCCGTGACTTTTTCTAAACACACCCTTATCTTTAACTGGCAACGAAAGCCTGTTATTACAAAAAGAGTCTTCCAAGAAATAAGTATTAAAGACATCCAATCTTACGTCTATCATGATTACAGAGGATATATAACGGTCAAAATTAAAATGACAGATGGATCAATAACTAGAATTGAATGCCCTTCCCCATCGAACCTTAAGCATACAGATTTAGGTAAACTACTTAGTGAACTTAAAATAATTACAAAGCGGAACGGTTAAAATAATACTCTCCAATCATAAATTCACGTAAAACTCAACTTCAACCTCTCTAGAAATCTAGAACTCTAGCCATCTAGATGTCTAAACAAAAAAGAGAGTGCCCTTTTCGAACACTCTCTCGTCATCATCTATATTTTTTGTCTACTATTTTGTAAACAACATCTCTCTCAATTTTGGGAAAGGCCATAACTCATCGTCTACTAACATTTCTAATTTGTCAGCGTGGTAACGAATATCGTCAAAGAATACTTTCACTGTATCACAGTAAGCGGCTGCCTTCTCTCCAATGTTTTCAATGTTGTTGGCAACTTTTCTTGCTGCTAACATTTCATCACATAAAGACTTCATTTTGTTCAAGTGCATAGAAATTTCTTTCACCATGTCTAATTGAACTTTAGAAGCTTCTGTAGCATCTCCTCCTAAAATATCATTCAATCCTTGGATGTTCTTGATCAACCTGTTTTGGTAATTGATTACAGAAGGAATGATGTGGTTTTGCGCCAAATCATTGATCATTCTTGCTTCAATCTGAACTCTCATGATGTAAGATTCAAATTCAATTTCCTGACGTGCTAATACTTCACGCTCTGAGAAAATGTTTAAGTCTTCGAATAATTTGATTGTTTCTGGACGCTCCCAAACTTGTAATGCTCTTGGCGTATCTTTCAAGTTAGATAATCCTCTCTTTTCAGCTTCAGCAACCCACTCGTCACCGTAACCATTCCCTTCGAAACGGATTTTCTTAGACTCCTTAATCAATACTTGTAATTCTTTCAAGATTGCTTCGTCTTTGCTATCACCACCTTCGATTCTAGCGTCAACAGCTTTCTTAAACAATCTCAACTGGTTCGCCATAATCGTGTTCAAAACGATCATAGACTGAGAACAGTTTGCCAAAGAACCTACCGCTCTAAATTCGAATTTGTTTCCTGTAAATGCGAAAGGAGAAGTTCTGTTTCTATCTGTGTTATCTAATAAGATTTGAGGAATTTTACCGATGTTTAATTTCAACTCCGTTTTATCCTCTGGTGTCATCTTACCAGCTTTAACGTTTTCTTCTAAATCATCCAAAGCCTTTGTTAACTGAGACCCGATGAACGCAGAGATAATTGCTGGTGGCGCTTCGTTAGCTCCTAAACGGTGATCGTTAGATGCTGATGCAATAGCCGCTCTTAATAAGTCAGCATTATCGTGAATTGCTTTAATTGTGTTCACGAAGAACGTTAAGAACTGCATGTTGCTCTTAGGGTTCTTACCTGGTGCTAACAAGTTCACTCCTGTGTTTGTAGAAAGTGACCAGTTGTTGTGCTTACCAGAACCGTTCAATCCTGCGAATGGCTTCTCGTGTAACAATACCCTAAAGTCGTGCTTACGCGCAATCTTCTCTAACAAGTCCATCAACAATTGGTTGTGGTCGTTAGCCAAGTTACACTCTTCAAAGATAGGTGCACACTCAAACTGGTTAGGTGCTACCTCATTGTGACGAGTTGTTACAGGAATACCTAAACGGATTGCTTCGTTTTCGAATTCTCTCATGAAAGCTACTGCTCTCTCTGGAATAGAACCGAAGTAGTGGTCATCTAATTGTTGACCTTTTGCAGGAGAGTGTCCAAATAATACTCTACCTGTCATTTGCAAGTCAGGACGTGCATTGTACAATGCTTTGTCGATCAAGAAGTATTCTTGTTCCCATCCTAATGTTGCGATTACTTTATTTACATTCTTATCAAAGTACTGACAAACGTCAACCGCTGCTTTATCAACTTCGTGTAATGCTTTTAATAAAGGCATTTTAAAGTCAAGCGCTTCACCTGTGTAAGAAATAAAAATCGTTGGAATACATAAAGTTTTCCCGATTACGAAAGCTGGAGATGATGGATCCCATGCTGTGTAACCTCTTGCTTCGAAAGTATTACGAATACCTCCGTTCGGGAAAGATGATGCATCTGGCTCTTGCTGAACCAATAAATCACCGTCAAATCTTTCAATTGCTCTACCTGGACCAACTGGCTTAAAGAAAGCATCGTGCTTCTCTGCAGTGGCTCCTGTTAAAGGTTGGAACCAGTGTGTGTAGTGTGTAGCTCCTTTAGAAATAGCCCAGTCCTTCATTGCTGAAGCAACTTGGTCAGCAATACGTCTATCGATACGCGCTCCTGAACTGATCGCTTCTTTAATAGATTTGTATGCTTCTTCTGGTAAATACTCACGCATCACCTCTAAGTGGAATACGTTTTCACCAAAAATCTCAGAGATTCTTGTTACTGGTTCTGAGTGCTTAGGCGTTCTGTGAAGAACATCTTGGTAAGCCTTTTTTCTAATAGATGACATTTGAAAAATTTTAATTTTGGGCAAATATACACCATTTTATTCTCCTCACAACATTAATTTATTGTAAAATTAAAAACACCCCCTTGTTGAAAAGGGGGTGTTTTAATATTTGTAGAGATTTTTCAATTCCACCCCCTAATTAATCGGGGTGTTTTATCATCTGCTTAATTTCTATTTCAAATTAAAGTGTTTTTCTGCTTTATCTGCAATTTGTCCACCTATAGCCAATGAAGCCGTAGCTGCCGGAGAAGGTGCATTTAATACGTGAATAGAGTTTTCCATGTATTCAATACGGAAATCGTCACGTGTATCACCATCTTGTCCTAATAATAAAGCACGCACTCCAGATCTACCTGGGCGAATATCATCCATAGTTAAAGAAGGAATAAGTCCTTGTAAGGTTTTCAAGAATAACTTTTTAGAAAATGCTCTTCTGTATTCATCAATACCAAATTTCATATTGTTAAAGAACAATCTCCATGTACCTCCGTAACTTAAAGCGTCAACGGTATCTTTAAAACTGAAATCTGTTTTTCCATACCCTTCTCTTTTAAATGTAAACACGGCATTAGGTCCACATTCTATTTCACCATCTGTCATACGCGTAAAGTGTACACCCAAGAACGGGAAATCTGGATTCGGAACAGGATAGATTAAGTTATTTACTTTGTGTTTCGCCTGATCGGTTAACTCGTAGTAGTCACCTCTAAACCCAACTACCTTTTCTTTTAAGTCCACCCCATCTTTCTTGGCCATTCTATCAGCTTGCAATCCTGCACAGAAAATCAAATGTTTTGCTTCGTATTTAGT
>NZ_JBVCPV010000209.1:0-4573 GCF_057456495.1 Lishizhenia sp.
ACATATTTGCCATTATTGCGGGACTAATTGAAGCCGACGCAAAATGGTACACTTAATGGCATGCTAGAGTTAAAGAAAATAAAAAACCCCAGTAAAATCAATTTACTGGGGTCAAATCTGGCGGAGAGAGAGGGATTCGAATCCTCATCTACCTCAAAAAGATAACACATAACCAATTGATTTAACACTATATATCTAAATTCGACTAGGGCTTATTTTTACTAAACTGTTTCACTTTTCAGTGAACCCCCAATGTTCTTAGGTTATCACCAACAGCAACTAATACTCAAATTTAAAAACGCAAAATTTGAGGGTATTATGTCTGATGGAGGGCTATAACCTCTGACGCCCTCAATAAACCGCGATATCAGGGGATAAAAATTAACTGCTCCCTCCAATATCAACATCTTCGAAACAGACTGGATTAGCAAATAAGTAATAAAAAACTAGGTCAGCTCCTATCGATTTATTCAGTGTGTCGGCTTTACAACTTGGTATATCTGTCATGGTCCCCTCAAAGGTTTTTCTGATTCACCCTGCATGGAATTCTTCAAATTTAGCGATCAAAAAAATTCCGCAGGCTTCTTTAGCCGTAAGCTCAAAGATTAAGAAAAAATAAAACTAGTTATTAGACAGACTGCTTGCTGATGTGTACACTTTGGACACACGTCGTTATCACATTGGATCTACAGCAATGAAATCCGCGGCCTTGAGAATCAGGGTTGAACCTGAGCTACATGATGACTTTTTAACGGCATGCAAAAATCAGGATTTGCCTGCCTCTCAAGTATTAAGACAATTTATGAAAGCTTTCGTGGAAGAAAATATCGTTGGAACTCAACAAGATCTTTTCGAAGTAGCTAAAAAGATTGGAAAAACGAACAAATAACTGTATATATGTACAGCGCACAAACCTTTCCGGAAACTGAATATGAGTACTAATATGGATTCCAAATACAAAGTAGTGAGCCTCTTTTCTGGATGCGGCGGTATGGATCTGGGCTTTAAGCAGGCTGGTTATGACATTGTATGGGCCAATGATATCGATGAGGATGCATGTGACACCTACGAAAAAAATATTGGCCCCATAAATAGAGGGGATATCGCTAAATACGATGTGCCGAGCATAGAGGATACTGATGTACTTGTAGGCGGTTTTCCATGCCAACCATTCTCAAACGCGGGTTCGAGAAAAGGCACTAGTGATCCGCGTGGAATGCTTTATGAGTATACATTCAAATTTATAGAGAAGTTGTCACCCAAAGCTGTTGTTTTTGAAAATGTTAGAGGATTGCTCAGCACTAAAACAGAAAATGGAAAGTTAATAGATGAATTAGTGCACCGATTAGAAAGTGACTATGGATATCACGTTACCTACAGGTTGCTAAACCTAAGTCATTTTGGTGTTCCACAGAATCGAATCCGATTAGTTCTAATTGCGATAAAAAATGTTAACTACATTGATCATGTATTTCCAGAAATTGTTGATGATAAAGATTTGTCTATCGAGGCTACCTTAAAAGGTATTAACGATAATTTACCCAATCAAACGGAGATAATGAAGCTAAATCCTCAAGCTTTGCATTATGGATCAATGATTCCTGAAGGTGGATCTTGGAAAAGTCTCTCTTATGACGTGCTACCTGAAAGATGGAAGAAAATTAGAGACAATATGGTTAAGTATCATTACCCAAATTTCTTCCGACGATATGCTCGAAATGAAATTCAGGGGACGATTACAGCAGCATTTAAGCCTGAAAATGCCGGGGTCTGGCACCCGACAAAAGACCGAATTTATTCAGTTCGCGAAATTGCTAGGTTTCAAACATTTCCGGATGATTTTATATTCGAAGGTAGAACTGTGAAATCTAAGTATCAACAAATTGGAAATGCAGTGCCACCGCTAATTGCTCAAAAAATTGGCTTACAATTGAAAAACTATTTCAAGAATACTGCTGTTGCCGAGTTGAAGAGAAGTAAAGTAGAAAGTACATTACTCAACGTTAATCAGCCAATCAGTAATCAAACTGTACCTCTATCATTGTAGGAGACATGGATGTACTTTTCTGAGGAATTTGTTCTTACCGCCTACAAGGGGTTAAAAAATATCGACCCTTCTATAGGCAAATCTCGACAAGAAAAAGTCAGTGCTTTACGCCACTTACTAGCTTCCTGCGAACTCATGAAAAGTTATAATACTGAGCTTGTGAATCTTAAAGTCAACGAGAACAAAGCCAGAGCAGATTTTATCAAAGCAGTTAGTAGAATTGTAGCATTAGACGAGCAAGGGAATTATACGGTTGACTTTGACTTAGATTTCGCAGAACGTAGCGATTATGGCGTTCGTAGCAACTTTTTTACAACCAGATTAAAAGATAGCCGCTCACATAGCGTTGAATATCCCGGTCGTCCAAAAGCATTGCTTCATATGGATAATGAAGTAGTCAGTCTGACAAAAGATATTAATGAGAACTTAAAATCAGCTTTCAACATTGAAGAGATTAGAGCTTACCTTGTCCTTTGGCTGTTTCGAGGTGAAAACTTTAGTTTCACTTCCGAAAAGATTTCTTCATCGGAACTTGTAGCAGAGTTAGACAACAAGCTTAAAACAATCTACCCATCTAACATTGCCAACCTTCTTGTCCCTACAGATTCTGAGTTAGCTAATGTAATGAGTATGTGTTCAACTCATCTAGCAAATGAAAAAGCAAATCTAGGAATAATTCTTTCATTACAAGCAGAAGCCACTGACGAAAGTACAGTAAAAGAGAAGGCTCATGTACTTGAGAATAACTTAAGCGATGCTGATGAAGTTTATGTATCTGCTACTAAGCTTTTAGAGCGTGGTTCGAAAGGTATTCTTCTAAGTGGACCTCCCGGAACAAGTAAAACTTGGTACGCACTTAAGCTTGCAATGAAGCTAACTGATGGTGATTTTAACAGGATATCTCGAGTACAATTTCATCAATCATATTCATATGAAGATTTCATTGAGGGGCTAGTTGCAACGGGATCGATAGGTGGAACCGAACCTCTTTTCAAGCCTAAGTTTAAAACCTTTGTTAATCTTTGCCTAAAAGCCAAAAATGACATTGATAACAATTATTATCTAATTATTGATGAGTTCACTCGCGGTGATCCAAGTAGAATATTTGGCGAATTATTGACATACATAGAAGCTGACTATAGAGACATTGAGTTCATACTTCCTTATTCCGAGGAAAAATTTTACGTCCCCCAAAATGTGATAATTTTGGCAACAATGAACCCATATGATAAATCAGTTATCGACCTAGATGCAGCAATGGAAAGAAGGTTTGAAATTATTGAGTTAGCTCCAAATAGAGATATTTTGACATCATTTTTGACTAAAAACTCAGTGAGTGGGCCTGTAATTGGAAAAATAGTGAATTTTTTTAATACTCTTAACAGATATGCAGAACATGGTTTCGGACATACTTACTTCAAAGATATAAAATCTGAAGAGGATTTGATTATTCTCTGGAATCATAAGTTAAAGTTTATTCTAGAGAAGATGTTTAAGTACAAAGAAGATGCCCTTAAGGAAGTTCGAAACTCTTATTTAGAAGTTGTTAGTGAGGAAGGTAAGGGTAAAATTAAGTGAAAATCCTCACGGGAACCGAGCGTTCTCCAATTGACGTAGACATATCAGAAATTATCAAAGAGGGTGGAAAGCTAAATATTCTCCCTCAAGTCAAAAATTATTTTAGCATTGATTATAAGCCTAGAGAAAATAAGCTTAGCCTTGCAGCTAAAGGCTATATTGGTGTTATACCCGTAACAACAGAGCTAGCGATAGACATCAGACCTAAGTTTTCTATAAAAAATCTCACGACAATGGTGTCAGTTGCACAGGGGAAATTTCGCTCACTTAGTTACTTTTCTCGGAAATATAACGAAAAAGAAAACGCTCCAGAAATAGTCTATGAGTTTCTAGTAGAGAGTCTTATTTCAGAGTTACAAACTTTGTATGATGAAGGCATTTACAAGGAGTATTTACGTAAGAATGATGAACTTTCAAAGATAAAAGGTCGCTTGGATACTGCAAATTCTATAAGAAAACTTTGGGGGCATGGTAAATTTCATAAAGCTTACTCTTATTTTTTTGAACACTCCTTAAATACTCCTCTGAACAAGCTTATAAAGTTTACTATTCATTACTGTCTAGTTAACCTTCCGTCTGAATTTCTCAAAAAAGATCATATATATAAGCCTTTAATCCAGTTCTATGACGGGTTCAAAGAGGTGGAATTTCCAAGCAACTCGAACTTTCTCGAAGAAGCGTTCGACATAATTAAGCACGACAAGATACCACTGCTGCGAAGTTACTATATCAATATTTCAGAAGTTTGCCGGTTAATAATTACAGGTACTGGAATAGATTTTGACAATCAAGGAACTGCGCTGAATTTGAGCAGCTTTGTTGTTGATATGGAAAACATCTTTGAGCAATTTCTCTTGAATACAACGAGAGCATACAAGAGCCATATTGGACATGACGTTTCAATTCTTGACGGTAATGATGAAGGTAAGAAGCAATTTTTAGATCCCC
>NZ_JBVCPV010000210.1:0-4437 GCF_057456495.1 Lishizhenia sp.
TACCCTCCTATGGATGGATAAATGGACAATTTCTTCCAAGCAAACATACGTCCCACAGATGCAAAGACATTGAACTGATTGCCAAACCTATAATTCTCTTTATTTGATGTAGCAATACCATAAATAGCGTCCGTTGTTAAGCGCCATTTTTTAAACATGTACATGTACTTCGCTTGTAAAGCATAACTCATACTTCCTCTACCCGCTTGAAAATTTCTATTCACCAGCTCTCCCTCATGTTCGAGTTGATACGCTCCTGTAGGAAGCGTAATACCTAAGCCTAAATCAAGTAAATGACCTCTCACCTTATTGGTATCCATAGGTGGAGCAATTATTCTATACGCGAGGGAAACAGCGGCATCAGCCAAACTAAGGTGACTAATATTTTCTGTATTTCCCTGCATGGTATTGTACACAAAAGGCACATTTGCCATAACATACAACTTTGGAAAAAAATGGTATTTACCCGTTAATTCCATTCTATTGTAACCATCAGTTGAATGCACATCCTCCAGATAACTGCTGTTGTAATTGATTTCTGCATTAAACTGAACATGTGAATAACGCAATCCTATATAGTTATTGGTGGTTTCCATACCCAAGCCCATACTCATTCCGCCCACAGCACATCCACAAACATCACAGGCGTATGTCTTTGAACTTAGCGAAATCAGTATTAAAAGGCTAATTGTACTCCACAAACTTTTGATCTTGTATAAACTCAACATCACTTAATGTTTTTAAAAATGAGATAATTGCTTCTTTTTCCATTTCAGTTAAAGGTATTCCACGCGTTGATCCCTGGTTTAACTCATTGGCTAAATTGGGTACATCTAAAACACCCTCATCATAATGATCCAGGACTTCTTTTAAAGTCCAAAATCTAGCGTTATGCATATAAGGAGCGGTTAACGCCACATTGCGTAGCGAGGGAACACGAAACTTTCCAACATCCATTGGATTTTCAGTAATCGTAGCCCTACCTAAATCGGGATAAATACTATCCAAACCAATATTTCTATACTCCTGATTGGTAAACAAAACACCTTCATGGCAACTAGCACATTTATCTTGAAACAGTGCTAAGCCCTCTTGTTCGATGGCCTTAAGGTCTCCTTTGTTGTTTAGCCATTTATCGTAAGGACTATTGGCACTTACCATCATCAACATAAACTGACTCAAGGCTTTGAACAAATAAGGAGAGGTAATACTGTCTATTTTGAACGTCTCCTTAAATTCTAATTGATAAAAGCTAGAAGCATTTAATTTTTCAATCAGATGATTCAGATCTTCCTTCATTTCTATATCAGATTCTATAGCATTAATGGGAACAAAGTCTAGATGCGTAACACCTCCATCCCAAAAGAACTCTTTATAGAAGGCCATATTTGCAAGTGCTGGAGCATTACGTATACCAATTTCATTATCCACCCCTATAGAAAAAGGATGTTGTTGCCCATCTGCAAAGGCTGTTCCTTGTTGATGGCAATTGGCACATGCAACACTTCCATCTATTGATAGTAAAGGATCATAAAACAATTTTCTACCCAATAAAAAGGCTTCTTCTGTTATTTCATTGAGTTCAAAATTGTAGGTTGAACTTGGAAAATGTTCAGGTTTAATAAAACGGAACTCTTCCACCTCACCACTTTGTTTCGAACAGGAAACAAGAAGTAGCGCTACGTATGATAAACACACGTAACGCATAAATACTACCCCTTTCATTTTATTGGTGTACGTGATCCATCACAAACATCTCTGTAAATGTAGCTGCAAACGGCGCACCGGCCATTGGAGAGTGTACAGAGTATGTAGAGGTGAAATCATTACTAGATGCATTAAAAAAGGGCAAAACATCCACTACAACATGAGCTTCCGGAGCGTACTTTTCTCCAATGAGAATAGGAGATCCAAAGTCAAGTGTAAGTGTTTTAAGGTTGTTCACAAACATACTTCCATCTACATCTTTCCATCCTCCCACGTGGAATTCAATGCGTTTGGCTGGAATACTAGAACCATTTCCCTGATCCACGAATTGTTGTGGAGAATCTGCAGCACTTCCCTCTACTTTCATAGCAATGTAACCGGCATTCCAATTCCAGAACCACGCTCCATTTGCAGGATCTAAAACTCCTCCTGATGCACCTGATTGTACACCTTCTTCGCCTACACCTATGGTAAAACTAATTTCATCATAGGTTCCTTCAGGTATGTTCTCTAGGTTGATAAAGCTCGTAGCAAGATCACTCGCCTCTACTCTAAAGTAGCCTTGAGCTCCTTCTGCAGTAGCTTCCATCTTTTGGGTGTAACTTTCACCATTGGGTCCGCTCAACGTGAAAGCGCTTACATAGAACCCGAAATTTGAAATATTAAATGCTTGGTTTAAAGCTGTTGAATAATCGTAATTCACCGTATCTCCACTTGCTCTCAACTGAAGGGGTGAAGTTCCTGCTTTCATATCAAAATTCACTAAGATTTCGCCCTTATGCTCCTCTTGATTTTGTTTTATATCTTCTTTTTCACAAGCCATAGCTACCAAGGCTACCGCTAAAATTGTTATAATATTTTTCATTGTTTTGTACATTAATTTTTGCGCATAGGCGCATACCTGCGATGGGTTTTCGCAAACTAATTATCTAGCATAGTAAAGGTTATATGTACAAAACCTGGGGAGGAGGAACAGTGATGTCTCCACTAAAAGTGGCCAATGAAAAAGTATAGTAAGGAACTACTTTTTCTTCTTCATCCTTTATGTTGAATGGAACGTTAATCGCATCTGCGAGACGTTCATAATCTTTGTGTTTGAGTTGAGATTTAGAGTCTTTCTTAGCAGGTTTAGAATTATCTTCTGAATTCAGAGCTTGATTGCTTTCCACTTCGTTGGCCAGCTCTTTCATCAAGTAACATTTACCGTTACATTCTAACTCCTCTTGATCTTTGTTCTCACAAAGTTCTTCAGCAATTTGTTCTTGATTTTGGGTAAAATGAAGAATGGTTTGCACGGGCTTACTCAAAGAGAAAACGTAAATTAATATTACTATGCCGGCAAATATTCTCATACCTGCCAGCAAAATTAATCTTTCAGTTCAATCTTCTGAATAAAAAGTTGTAGATATTTATCAACTTTTCAAATTGTATTTCTACTTACAAAAAACCAAGTCCAACAGGATTATTCAACATCCATCCTGTTAAACTCATTCTTCCTGTTTCTGTAGTCAACACTTCGTGTTCTAAGACTCCACTTTTAAATAAAACTAAGCGGTTCGCTTTTGGTGCAATATCTAAATTTCCTGCTTCTCCAAAAATACGTAATTCACCTCCATCACCTTGTTTCCAATCTTTATTTAAGTAAAGTACATAGGAGAGTTGACGGTTATTTCTGCCTTTAAACTGATCTAAATGCTTTTGATAAAACGTTCCTTTAGGATAAAAGGCCAAATGATATTCAAAATCTGAAATACTTAAGAATAAATAGCGATTTACCTTTGCTACTAAATCATCCATCTGTGTATGTAAATCAACTAACTCTTGATCCTTATGTTTATCTATCCAGTAAACATAGTCACCGCGTATTTCTTCTACAATGGTATGATCTCCCAAGCTTCCAATACCCGCTTTTGCCAGGGCATCTTCGTCTCGTTTGCTTTGGAAAAAATTAAAAACGTTAGCGAATATTTCTTCGCTTAAATAATTATCAATTACCACAAAATCCTTTTGTGCCAATTCGTCTAACCATGAAAGGTAGATCTCTTCTGAATATGCTTTCAATTCTTAAAATAAGGTGCGCAAAATTACGCTAAAAAGAAATTGAAATTACCACTCCTAAAAAAAATTATTTCAAGAAATAAACTCCAATAGAATTACAGCTTCTTGCAGAAATCTGAGGTAAGTTCTACTGCCTTTTCATATAATTTGTTTTGCTCCTCTCTACTGATATCAAAATGGGTAGACGAAATGTGTAAATTATCTAGGAAAATGGTTCGTTTTCTCACTTCATCTGATTTGAACATATCCATATCCTGCCCTTTTAAAACAGCTTTAAACAATCGTTTGATATAACTCCCAATTTGATCAAAACCGAGTTCCTCATCTTTATCTTCTGTAGAAATGTACAAGCCCAAGGTTTTGTCTAAATTGTCAAAAGCTGAAATTGGATAGTTATACAATACTCCTCCATCAATAAAAATATGCTTATTCAATTCACCGTTTGGAAATTGCCAAGCATTGAAAAAGAAAGGGATAGACATTGACGCCCGAATTGCCTCTGCGATTTTTATCTCTGGTGTTTGTTCAAAGGAGAATTCCTGTAAACCGGTCGTATTTAAATTACAAGCAAATACCTTTAATTCCCAACAATCGCAATCTTTCAAATCTGCAAAAGTCATTTCTGGATCTTTATCTTTACTTGCTATGATTTCCTTGATCCAATCCAATAAA
>NZ_JBVCPV010000211.1:0-4423 GCF_057456495.1 Lishizhenia sp.
CATCCACCATTTGGAGAGCTATTAACCAGAAGGGGGGATGATAAACTATTTATGCTTTGGTTTCCTGCAGAGGGATAACCAAATGTGATGTTACTACCTGACTTTTGAGCAGAAGGTTCATCCTTGTTGCAGGAGATGAGTATAATGAGACTAACACTAGTTATTGCTATATATAGAAGTGAATTGTTCATGTTCGGTGTTTTAGAAGATTATATTTGATGGTAGCAATAGAACGTAAGGTTCAATGATTTAGTTTGTACAATAGGCCAGATTTACCCTCAAAATTTACGAGTAGTTTTTGAATCGAAAGGGAAAAGGTCAATTTGATGTGAAGCAGTGCTCTAGTATATATAAAAAAAGAGTCCACTGCAAATGCTAGGACTCTTCAAACAATACGTTCAACTTATGTATTTTAAAACTTTATTGTTTCATTATTTTCTGGGTGTAAACTTCGTTTGATGAGTTTTTGAGCATTAAAATATAGCTACCAGGTTTTAAGTGATCGAGTTGATTAATTTCACCTTCAGTTTTACCGGTTATAACTGTTTTTCCTGAAAGATCTAAGATTTTATATTCCATGGTTTCTACCATATTTTCGATTTGAAGTTGATGCGTGAACGGGTTAGGAGAAAGTTCTATTGCAGTAGCTTCTAATTCATTCAATCCTAAATCTACAGGAGTACCATAACTTTCTACAAATTCAACACTACAATCATAATAAACATTGAAAACCCAATATCTTCTATACACACAACCTACCCAGCAGTCCATCCATCCGTGTGAATATGTGAGTTCTACATGTGTAGGATAAATAGAATCAACAATACTGATACCATAGTTTAATGTTCCGTATTCCCAGGCATCGATCACTTCTTGCACGGTATCAAATAAATTGGCTAAAGCGATCATGTTTGTAATGGTATCTGTTTGCAGTGTTACAAAGTCATAAGGGGAATTAGGACTCGGAGAATAATGGTGCATGTACAAGCCATGTTCATTAATCATTGAATCTATAGTTGCATTACCTGTTGGAATCTGATTCATATATAAACTTTGCATCCAAGGCAGACTATCGTAAACCTGAAGGGTCAGAATATTCAGACTAGGGTCTGGATGGGTATGAATATCGTATATATCAACTACGCTATCTCTTTCTGGTACCCCCGTTAAATTATATACAGCTAGCAAAGCATTTAAAAAAGTATCTATATGACTCATCGGGATATCTACACTGTCTATATAGGTGTGATTTTGTTCTCTTAACTTCCGCATTGTCATGTGTGATGCATCGTATAAATAACGATTATAAATGCTGTCGGGGGCCATACAATTTGAGTTTCGTATTTGAGCATGTCCGTGGAATACACTCAGGCTAAATATGAGGGCACTTAGGATGGGTAAAATAGATTTCATAGCGTGGTTTAATGTTTTCATTATTAATTTAGACGGCTAAATTAACAATTTAGTTGGTTTTTTAACACCGATTTTAATGGTGCTTTCTGATTTGTTATTAGCCTTTGGCTCCTCTGAATTTTAGTACTAAATACTTCAGGCCGGAAAAGTTATAAATGACTTTATTGTACCACTTTGGAAAGGTGCGGTAGGAGGGATGAGAGTATTCGAAGTTGACCTCAGCTGTATAATGATCATTTTTACGTTCAAAAAGATAATCGTAGCGTTGCCAGGTGTTATCTACTTTTACTTCAACCAGGGTATGGTGTGCGATACCGTCAGTCCCTATTAAATCGACGAGTCTGCTGTCATATCCCAACAAATAGGAGAGGTGTGCAATGAGAATAGCACCTTCATCGCATGACAAACCTAAGTTTTCTTCCATTAAATACTTCGGGGAGCAATACAAACAAGACCCTGTATTTTTTTCTTTCGTGGAAGGAGTAGTTTCTAGAATAAATGCATAGACATCATCAGGTGTTTGTAGATCGTTTTCGGAAATGATTTCTCTCAAAAAGGTGTAGTCACTATTATACCAATTATAGGATGAAATTATACCTAGAACAAGTAGAAGTATACCGATTTTAAATCCTTTGCTTTGCATAAAGGAAATGTAGTATTTTTTTTAAGTATGTATTGAATAGAAAGTGATATGAACGCTTTAATTCAAGGGTAATTGTATGGTAAAAGTAGAACCTTGGTTGGGGCCAGGACTTGTAGCTTCAAGTGTTCCTGAATGTTTATTGATAAATCTTCTAGAAATAAATAAGCCCATTCCTTCACTGGGTTCATTTTTCGTACCCTTTCGGGAGTACTCTGTAAAGGGTTTAAAGAGCGCTTCTGAAATACTATTGTCAAAACCAATTCCTTGATCTATAATATCTATACGCATTTGAGATTTAAAAATCTGCGAAGCTATAATGATTTCACTATTGGTTTCCGAGAATTTAATGGCGTTACCAATGAGGTTGTTAAAAACTTGTCGGAAGGCGGTTTCATTTCCGTTGATGTTCAGTTCAGATTGAGCATTGAGACGCAGTTTTATTTTTTTATTATCCAAAGCTGCCTTTTGCGCATTGATTACATCGTGGATGATGTGATTTAAATTAAGCCTTTCTTTTTTCAACTTTCCTTGCGTTATAGATTCATCGCGAAGGTTGATAAGGGTATTGGTGATAAGCTCCAACTGCTGATTCGTAGTTGTTCTAATATGTTCAATAATTATTGCTCTGTCCTTGGGATCTGTTTTTTTCTGATACATGTCCAAAAGCGTATTAATATTGTTACATGGACTTCTCAAATCATGTGAAAGTATTTCAATCGTGTTTTGTTTAGACTCAATTAAATGATCAAATGTTTTGATCGAAAATTGTAGGTCCTTCAACAATTCCCCAATCTCGTCATTAAAATCTAATGGAAGGTTTGGCAGCTCTTGGTTTTCTAAATAGTTTTTAAGTGATGATTTAGCCAGTTTTAAAGGGGCCAACAACTTGTTCAACACAAATAAGGTTAAGGCTGTGGCTCCGAGTGTTAAAATTAACGTGAGGATGATTATTGTAGAAGTAGTAAAGCCTCCTTCATTAAAAACTATGAATAGTATTATACCAATAAGCGGTACATGAATACCTAAAAAAGCAACGGCTAAGAATTTGGATGAATAGCTTTTTAGGAGGCCTGTTTTTGAGAGTTGAGTGTATAGTTTCATAATATCAGTAGAGGGTTTATTTAATTTTTCTACTCAATTCAGTGGAACAAGGTGAGTGATACGAAAATAAGGTATTCAAGATGCGAAATCAAATCATTGAATGCTATGTGAAATAAAGATAAATGCTTTCTTGGTATCCTAATAAGTGGTAAGGAAGCGGGGATATTATACACGCATAAATTATTTTCTTTTTTTTCCAGTGTAATATATGCTTTGTATCTGCTTGTTGACTATTGAGAGAATGCGGCAGTTCTGTAGGGATGTTTCATTGAATTAACTAATGATGTTTTTGCTCGTGTCTTCGTAAATTATCGTTGCATCCAATCTTTTCGTTTTAGGATATAACGTCTATCTCTGCAATTTTCTTTGAGGTTATCAAATTCTCTATCGGGGGTGAAAAATTTTTCTAGAACTTTAACTGAACTTGTATTCTTAATGTTTACATCCGCTGTAATAATATCGAGTTGGAGTTCTTCAAAAGCGTATTGAATTAAATATTCCGTGACCTCTGTGGCATATCCATTTCCCCAATATTTTTGTCGAAATCTATATCCAATTTCGGGTTGGTTTTCATCGTTTGAGAGTAGGGCACAGAGTCCAATCAATTCTTCTTTACCTTTTTCAAATACACCCCATACCCTTGGTTCTTCTCTATTTCCTTTCTGGGAGGGACTTGAGAATTTTTTAAAGTTAGTGGCTATCTTTTCTTCAGACCAGGGTAAATGAGGTACAGGATTCACAATTTCAGGAGCACTTACTAATTCAACAAAGAAGTTGAAGTCTTTCTCAGCAAGCGTTTTAATTTCTAAACGAGGTAATGATTTAAACATAAAAATTCAATCTTAATATCTAGAAAGCTTTAGGTCAAAAGTTTTCTTCTCGATAAAAAAGGTTTTTGGGCCTTTGTTTAGCAGCGTTTATACCTCTTCATTAGAAATAAATGTACTCGGTATCATTTTCTTTGAATAGTATGGAGCTTGTTTTTTCTTCATGTTCTGCTACTAATTTTACTATGCGATGACCAAGTGGTATTTTTGCATAAAAGGATCCATTATAATTGGATTCGCCAATGAGCTGGTTGTCTACATAAACCGAAAAATCGGTATGATCTCCATTTCCGGATGGATTAATGCTTAAGTTAGTTCTTAAGGTCTTAATCATAAATGGTTTAACCTCAGTGGAACTTTTCCCTTTTTTCCTAGCATAGGACCTGAGTCTTAATTGATAGTAGCCATCGGGATTCATCATACCTAAAACGATACTAGG
>NZ_JBVCPV010000212.1:0-4420 GCF_057456495.1 Lishizhenia sp.
GAGTAAGGGCAAAGTGAATTTAGCTTCAGCGACTTTTGAAATTGTGAAAATTCCTACCGTAAATTTCAAAGATGAAAAGGGAAACGAATGATTGATCATTAACACTTTATCAAGGCAACATCCTCATTTAGGATACTAAAAACGGGAACACCTTTCATAAGATATTCCCGTTCAAATTTTCATTCGGTAAGTACCTACTTATCCTCTATTTTCTCTTCGTTCAATTCATCCATTAATGCGGCGAATAATTGCAATGATTTAATTCTGTCTTCTACATAATAGGCATTCGTAGAGGTTATCACTTCATCCACACCAGTGCTGTTTAAGAAATCGCGCATTTTAGCTTTAACCGTGTCCTTACTTCCCACAAATGAGTATTTAATCATACTGGCAATACGAGGATGCTGAAGGTATTCTAAAAACTCTCTGTTCATAGGTGCAGGAGCCTGAATGGATTGTCTGCTTCCAGTGGCTATACTCACAAATAAACGAATCAAAGATGTAAACATAGCTTCTGCCTCTTCATCTGTATCTGCTACAAAAACATTAATTCCGGCTATTGTATAAGGTTTATCCGTTTCTTCAGAAGGCTGGAATTCCTGACGGTAAATTTCCAGTGCTTGGTGCAAATAAGTACTCGCAAAATGACTCGCAAACGCATAAGGTTTACCCGTAGCTGCCGCCAAATGTGCGGAATCGGTACTTGACCCTAAAATGTATAAAGGCACGTTCGTTCCCTCTGCGATGGCTGCTCGTACATTAGAACTTTTATTTTCTTCAGAAAAGTACTGCTCTATTTTTTCTATTTCTCTGGGAAATGATTGCGCCGCTTGCATGAAATCAGGACGTATAGCATGCGCAGTAGCTTGATCCGTTCCTGGTGCTCTACCTAATCCTAAATCTATACGGTTCGGGTACAAATGGGCCAAGGTTCCAAACTGCTCAGCTATAATCAAAGGAGAATGGTTGGGCAACATTACACCCCCAGACCCTACGCGTATGCGTTCAGTATTTTCTGCTACATAACCTATCAATAAAGAAGTTGCCGTACTTGCTACATTTTCTGTATTGTGGTGCTCAGCATACCAAACACGTTCGTAATTGCTCGCTTCTGCCGCCTTAGCCACCGCTAAAGAACGATGTAAGGTTTCTTGTATACTATTTCCTTGTGCCACGACAGCCAAGTCTAAAATAGAATATGCTACTTTCTGTGAATTCATGTTTTTCTCTTTCTTTTCTGTAGGTGTCGAAAAGTATGCGGTAAAAGTAATTATTGATGAAAGAAAACAGAAGTTAGGAAACGACAATGATAACAAGTTTTGAAGTTTAAGCTGTAGATCATTTCCTAACCACCTTTATTACCTCAGCTGCGAGTATTCTTCATCAATATTTTACTACTTTCACTGCCAGAAGTTCTTTCCAAAACAAGAAAAGGTTTTGCTTAACGCAAATGAAAAGGGAATCATGTGAAAATCATGAACTGTCGCGCAACTGTAAGTAACGAAAAGCTTTAACAATTATCCACTGTTCTAATACTATGGAATGGGAAGGAAGTTAAAGGGTTATAAGTCAGGAGACCTGCCTCTTCTAATTGACGATGCTTTCGCGATTTGAAGCTATGAGTCAGGTTGAGTTCATAAATAATTTTTTAAGAAGTATAGCCCCCTATTCCGCATGCAACTCCCTTCCTTATTTTTTCTCGCAAGCATACATTGAAAAGAACCCCAATGATGTAACATAGGCTAAAAAGTAAGCCACAAAAGAGAAAATAAAATGACCAAGGAAGAAAGAATCCAAAAATCAGAAACGCGCATTTTTAAAGCGGTATTCCCAAATACGACGAACCATTACGATACCTTGTTTGGAGGAACAGCCATGCAATTGATGGATGAAGTTGCTTTCATCACTGCTACACGATTCAGTCGCCAGCGCATGGTAACTGTAAGCAGTGATAGAATCGATTTCAAAAAGCCCATTCCTGCAGCTACTATCATTGAATTATTAGGTAAAGTGACCTATACAGGAAACACGAGTTTAAAAGTAAGGGTAGATATCTACATTGAACAGATGTACACAGAAGAAAGAGAAAAGGCTGTGAGTGGTGAATTTACTTTTGTGGCCATAGATGAAAACAAAAAGCCGGTGAAAATAATGGAGTAGGATGCAGTTTAAGGAGGTATAAATAGTAAAATTTGAATGCTTTGTTAAATTACGGCCACTCGACACTTCGACTGTCGCTCAGTACAGCGCTCCGCTCGTGAACCTCCGTGTTTATGCATCTAAGAAATAAAAGAATTGAGTTCTATAAAAGTGCTTTCGTTAATCTACCCACGGTGATAATCAAATTTCTTAAATCTTTAAATCAAAAAAATCCCGACCAATTACTTGGTCGGGACTTTTAACAGAGATCTGTTCTATAATGGGTTGGATTATTTTCCTTCCATTTTGTCTTTCAAAGCAGCTAATGCATCTAAATCTCCTAATGTAGATTTTTCATTGCTCTTGTTCAAGTTCTCAACAGCTTTAGAGTTTCCTCCTCCACCTCTTTTACCTCCTCTAGAAGAAGTAGATGGTTTGTCTTCACCTTCTTCGAAAGTTCTAACGTGAGAAACAACTATTTTCTTAGCGTCTTTGTTAAACTCGATCACTTTGAAATCTAAAGTTTCGTCAACCTTAGCGTTAGATCCGTCTTCTTTACGCATGTGCTTAGCAGGACAAATTCCTTCTACACCGTATGGTAAAGCAACGATTCCAGACTTATCTTTTTGTTCGATAATTGTACCTTGGTGTACTGATCCTTCACCGAATAAAGTTTCGAATACATCCCATGGGTTCTCTTCTAACTGCTTGTGACCTAAAGAAATTCTTCTGTTTTCTTTATCGATTTCCAATACAACAACTTCCATTGCATCACCTACCTTACAGAATTCAGATGGGTGCTTGATTTTCTTTTGCCAAGAAAGATCAGAAATGTGGATTAATCCGTCAACACCTTCTTCTAATTCTACGAATACACCGAAGTTAGTGAAGTTACGAACTTTTGCGTTGTGCTTAGAATCAACTGGGTAACGCTCAGCAATTCCTTCCCATGGATCTGGCATCAATTGCTTGATACCTAGAGACATTTTTCTTTCTTCTCTATCTAAAGTAAGAATAACAGCCTCAACTTCGTCTCCGATAGCTAAGAAATCCTGTGCAGTTCTCAAGTGTTGAGACCAGCTCATTTCAGAAACGTGGATTAAACCTTCTACTCCTGGAGCGATTTCAACAAACGCACCGTAGTCAGCCAATACAACAACTTTCCCTTTAACTTTATCTCCAACAGCTAATTCTGTTGATAAAGCGTCCCATGGATGTGGTTGTAATTGTTTCAATCCTAATGCAATTCTCTTCTTATCATCATCAAAGTCAAGGATTACAACGTTTAATTTTTGATCTAATTCAACGATTTCCTCTGGGTGATTAACTCTACCCCAAGATAAATCTGTGATGTGGATTAAACCGTCAACTCCACCCAAGTCGATGAATACACCGTATGAAGTGATGTTTTTAACAGTTCCTTCCAATACCTGACCTTTTTCAAGACCAGAAATGATTTGTTTCTTCTGCTCTTCAAGCTCAGCTTCAATAAGCGCTTTGTGAGAAACAACCACGTTACGGAATTCTTGGTTGATTTTAACAACTTTGAACTCCATGTTTTTACCAACGTAAATATCGTAGTCACGAATTGGCTTAACGTCAATTTGTGAACCTGGTAAAAAGGCTTCGATTCCGAATACGTCAACGATAAGACCACCTTTAGTTCTGCACTTAACAAAACCAGTGATAACCTCACCTGTTTTCAATACTTCGTTCACTTTAGCCCAAGCACTGTGCATACGCGCAGTTTTGTGAGAAACTACAAGCTGTCCGTACTTGTCTTCTTGAGACTCAACGTAAATATCAACTTCGTCTCCAACCGCTAAATCTGGGTTGTAACGGAATTCGTTGATAGGAACTACTCCCTCAGACTTGTACCCGATGTTTACAACAACTTCTTTTTTAGTTACTGCTACTACAGTTCCTTTAATTACTTCTTTCTCGTTGATAGAAGTTAAAGTTGCTTCGTAAGTCTCAGCGTACTCAGCTTTTTCAGCATTTGAATATCCTTCATTTGCTAAAGCTTCCCAATCAAAATCAGCAGATCCCTGCTCTATTACTTTGTTATCAGCCATAATGGCATTTTAAAATTGTATTTTGGGTAATCCTGTAAACCACCAAAAGAAATTAATAATGAGTTACTTACAACAGGATTCGTAACTTTTTCCTTAAACGGACTGCAAAGATAGTGAGTTTTCTCAGATATTACAAAATTTATTCTGTCTTCAGAACTGAAAATTAATCCATTAGACCCTGTTAATAACTTAGAATTCTAGATTCC
>NZ_JBVCPV010000213.1:0-4399 GCF_057456495.1 Lishizhenia sp.
AATGAAGAAGGCCGTAGCCTATTTGTTACCTTACATTGAAGCTGAAAAAGATGGCGTGCAATCTGCTGCCGGAAAAGTTTTGATGGCAACCGTAAAAGGGGATGTACACGATATTGGGAAAAATATTGTAGGAGTAGTTTTGGGTTGTAACAACTATGAGGTAATTGACCTAGGGGTAATGGTAAGTGCCGAAAAAATCATTGAAACGGCGATTAAAGAGAAGGTAGATGTTATTGGTTTGAGTGGATTAATCACTCCTTCCTTAGATGAAATGGTTACGGTAGCCAAGGAAATGCAACGCGCCGATCTAAACATACCATTGATGATAGGCGGAGCTACAACTTCGCGCGTGCATACTGCGGTGAAAATTGAAGAGAACTATCAAAACGACCAAACAGTTCACGTATTGGATGCTTCAAGATCAGTAACTGTTGTGGAGAGTTTGTTAGGTCAACGCAAGGCGGATTATGTCGCAAATATTAAAGATGAATATCAAAAATTGCGAGAGCATCATGCCAAAAATAGAGGACGTAAAACCTACCTCTCTTTGGAACAGGCTCAAGCAAATAAATTAAATATTACTTGGAAATCAGACGAGGTTTATACGCCGAAACATATGGGGGTATATCATTTTGATGATTACCGTTTAGAGGAGTTGATAGATTTTATTGACTGGACTCCTTTTTTTCAAACTTGGGAATTAGCAGGTCGTTTTCCACGAATTCTCAAAGATGAAATCGTTGGTGAAGCAGCTACTAAACTCTATGCAGATGCAACAGCAATGTTGCAGAAAATAGTAAATGAAAAGTGGTTGCAAGCAAAAGCGGTTTATGGCTTGTT
This sequence comes from Lishizhenia sp., assembly GCF_057456495.1. Taxonomy (NCBI): domain Bacteria; kingdom Pseudomonadati; phylum Bacteroidota; class Flavobacteriia; order Flavobacteriales; family Crocinitomicaceae; genus Lishizhenia; species Lishizhenia sp. The sequence goes on from NZ_JBVCPV010000213.1 coordinate 841, forward strand.
TCCAGCCAATAGCGTTGGAGATGATATAGAAATATATACAGATGAAAGTAGGACAGAGGTAAAAGCGGTTCAACATAGTTTACGACAGCAGTTAAAGAAATCGGCCAATGCGGATAATTTAGCCTTGAGTGATTTTGTTGCGCCTAAAGAAAGTGGGTTGAAAGATTACATTGGTGCTTTTGTTGTTACCACGGGAATTGGAATAGAGGAGCGTGTGAAAGCCTTTGAGGCAGATCACGATGACTACAATTCTATACTGTTGAAAGCACTAGCAGATAGACTTGCTGAGGCTTTTGCCGAAAAACTACATCAAGATGTTAGACGAGAACACTGGGGCTATGCTGCTGATGAAGCATTAGATAATGAGGCATTAATTAAAGAAAAGTACCAAGGAATTCGACCAGCACCAGGTTATCCTGCATGTCCAGATCATACTGAAAAAATCACCTTGTTTGAATTGTTAAATGCAACGGAATTAACAGGGGTTAGTCTTACAGAAAGCTTAGCAATGTTACCTACAGCTTCAGTCTCTGGATGGTATTTTGCGCATCCGCAAGCGAAGTATTTTGGTGTGGGGAAAATAACTGAAGAACAAGTGGGAAATATAGCAGAACGCAAAGGGAAATCTTTCGATGAAATGGAAAGGTGGTTACACCCAAATTTAATTTGAAGAACTTAAAGAAGGGTCGACTGAACTGTCGACCCAATATTTGCTCCTTAACACATCTGTAGTATTGTCATGCCCATATTTTGATTTCACCCTACAGACCCTTATCTTCGTGGACGCTTAAAAAAGACAGTTCATGCAAATCATAAAAAATTACGTTGAAGGTAAGTGGGTTGCCGGAGAAGGAGTAGAAACAGAAGTTTTTAACGCCATCACGGGAGAGAAATTCGCAGAAGTATCTTCAGCAGGTATAGACTTCGAAGCTGCATTGGCTTGGGGTAGAGATAAGGGAGGTAGAGCCTTGAGGAAAATGACTTTCCAAGAAAGAGGTCGTATGTTAAAAGCATTGGCTTTCCACTTACTCGAGAAAAAAGAAAAATACTACACCTTAAGTACTGCAACAGGTGCAACACGTGTGGATTCTTGGATAGATATTGAAGGAGGTATAGGTAACTTATTTGCTAACGCTTCTTTGCGTCGCCAATTCCCAGATTTACCCTATTATGTTGACGGACAAGCGGCACCACTTTCTAAAGGAGGTAGCTTTATCGGTCACCACATCATGGTGCCAAAACAAGGGGTTGCAATTCACATCAATGCATTTAACTTCCCAATTTGGGGAATGTTGGAGAAAGTAGCGGTGAACTTAATGGCAGGTGTTCCAGCAATGGTTAAGCCATCTGAGCACACTTCTTTCTTAACAGAATGTATGGTGAAAGATATCATTGATTCAGGTATCCTACCAGAAGGTTCACTTCAACTAGTTTCTGGTTTAGGTAGAGGTATCATTGATAACTTAAGCAACCAAGATGTTGTAACCTTTACAGGGTCTGCAGCTACAGGGCAAAAAATCAAAGCATCACCAAGTATCATAGAAAACTCAGTTCCGTTTAACTTGGAGGCAGATTCATTAAATGCTTCTGTTTTAGGTGAAGACGCAGTACCAGGTACACCTGAGTTTGATTTGTTTATCAAAGAGGTATCTCGTGAAATGACCGTAAAAACTGGACAGAAATGTACAGCTATTCGTCGTATCATGGTTCCAGAGAAATTGGTGGAGGATGTACAAAATGCATTAACAGCTCGTTTAGCGAAAACTACCATTGGAGATCCAACAGTAGAAGGAGTTAGAATGGGAGCATTGATCAACCAACTTCAAGTAAGTAGAGTAAGAGAGAATGTAGAGTTGTTACAAAAATCTCAAGATACTTTGTTTGGGGATTTAGACAATGTTGAAGTAATGGGAGCAGACGGTAAGAAAGGTGCATTTATGTCGCCTATCTTAATGTTAAACAACGACCCTTTCAACAAAACGGATGTTCACAATGTTGAGGCATTCGGACCCGTTTCTACAATTATGCCTTACAAAGACATCAACGATGCTGTAGAATTAACGAAACTTGGAAAAGGATCTTTGGTAACTTCTATTGTAACTGCTGATGATAAATTGGCAAGGGAGTTTGTTGTTGAAGCAGCTCACATGAATGGAAGAATTTTAGTATTGAATAAAGACTGTGCGAAAGAAAGTACAGGTCACGGTTCTCCAATGCCATTGTTAACACACGGTGGACCAGGTAGAGCTGGTGGTGGTGAAGAAATGGGAGGTAAGCGTGGTATCATGCATTACTTGCAAAGAACAGCTATCCAAGGTCACCCAACAACGATTTCAGAAATCACACAACAATTCCAAGTTGGTGCAGCACAACCAGAGGCAAACCCTCACGTATTCCGTCAGCACTTTGAAGAATTGAATGTAGGTGATACTGTATTTACAGCGAAGCACACTGTAACAACAACGGATATCGTAAACTTTGCTAATGTTTCTGGAGATAACTTCTATGCGCACATGGATGAAACATCATTGGATGGAACTATTTTCGAAGGAAGAGTTGCACACGGGTACTTCATTTTATCGAAAGCGGCAGGGTTGTTTGTAGATGCTAAGAAAGGTCCAGTTCTTTTGAACTACGGTATAGACGAAGCAAGATTTACAAAACCAGTTTACCCAGGAGCAACCATTGGAGTTCGTTTCACTGTGAAAGAGAAAATCGATCAAGAGAAACGTTCAGAAGATGATGTTGCAAAAGGAATTGTTAAATTCTTGGTAGACGTTTATGACGAAACAGGAGAAACAGTTGCATTGGCAACTATCTTAACGATGGTGAAGAAAATTGACCAGAGTAAATAATAGTTACTAGAGTAAAGAGATTTTTAAGGCTGTTCAGAAATGAATGGCCTTTTTCAGTTTTTAGTGTGAAGGTTTAATTATATTAGCAAGCCTAATTAATTAATCTAATTATGAATCTAAAAAAAGTAGCTCTATTCGGTGGAGCAATGGCCATTAATCTAATCACCACACCTTTAATCGGTCAAGAAAGAGAAGTTGATGAAGTGAGATCCTTTTCGGGAGCCTATGAAAATAGTGGCTCAGGTTACCTTAGTATATACGAAAAAGATGGTCAAAAAGGAAAGACAAGAACGTATACTGTAGATGCAATTGATTACGATTTGAATGAAATCGTGAGTGCACAAACGGAGTTGTCTAAAAATGCCTATACCATTTCAAGTGCTGTAGGTGAAGATGCTTTTGCCATTGCATTTGGAGATTTAAAAGAGAGAGCGGTTTTCGTTCGTTCCTTTGATGATTCAGGAGAGTTATTGGGAGAGCTTAAGCTAGAAACAATGAATGATGTTTCTAAAACATGGGATTATAACTTCCCCGTATCACGTATCTACAAAGCAAAAAATGGATTCGTGATTTTGTCGGGAATTATGAAAGGTGCCATGTCTAAATATTCATTTGAAATCATCAAAGTGGATGAAGAAATGAATGAAGAGTGGAGAAAGCGTATTGGTGAGGAAAAATTTCGAGTTTACCATAACGATATAATC
>NZ_JBVCPV010000214.1:0-4375 GCF_057456495.1 Lishizhenia sp.
CAAGGAAGATATCCTTTTACGTATCATTTTTGATTTTTGAAAGGACATTAAAATTGTGGCAAACCTACCTTTTGTAAGTGAAAGCTGATACTTGTTTTTGAGGTGGGAAAACTCTTCCCAAATCCTTTTGTCGAAAAGCAGGAATAGACTTTTTAATTTTGTGACTATTCCATCAGAAGGCCAGTACGGCACTACTTGAACATTGTAAGGGACTAGTCTTGATTCTTTTGTGTTCTGAGTAATACTTACAATAATTATTTCCTGAAATTCTTGAGCTAGAAATTCTATCTCCGTTTCCAGAAAAGTTTCACTTTTACCAAAGGGAAATCCATCAGTTAATAATAGTAATCTTGTATTCAAGAATTGTTACTTTTAGCCTTAAATCTAAGGACAAATCCTTTAAGAATTGAAAAAACTCCTCCTCATATCTTATTTTTTTCCACCTTCAAATTTTGTGGGCGCGCAAAGAACAGCGTATTGGGCTGAAAATTTGCACAAATACGGTTATTATCCTATTGTGATAACACGTCAGTGGAATGAGAGCCAGACTACTTTGACAGAAAAGGTAGTTAACAATGAAATGGTCGTTGAGAAATGTGATGGGTATGAGGTGCATCGCCTACCTTATAAGGAATCTCTGAGAGATAGATTAGATCAAAAAGGGGAATTCAAGTTTTTACAAAAAGCTTTGACTTTGAAGGAAATTGTTTTGTCGAATTTTTCTATTGCTGCTTTACCGTATTCGAATTTTTACGCGTACGCTAAGTCCCTCCTACAATCTGATTCAGAAATTGGAATTGTAATCGCCAGCGGACGACCCTTTCAAAGTTTTGCAATTGGTCATCAACTGAAAAAGGACTTTCCAAAAATTCATTGGGTTCCTGATTATCGGGATGAATGGAGTACTACGCAACAAGGAAACTTGTCTTTTTTACAGAGAATGGATGTTACCTTGGAGCATAAGGTATTGAGTAATGCTACAATAGGAATTACAGTAAGTAGGTACATTGCGGAAAAGCTTAAGGAAAAGTTTAGATTAGATTTTTCTGTAGTGATGAATGGTATAGCAAAGTTTGATGAGAGGCAGAATGGCATTTCTTCAAATTTTTCGGATGAATTACATGTTTTGTACGCAGGTACATTATACGCCGAACAAAATGTTGAAATACTCATTCAAGCATGTAAAGCATATTCAGGGAAAGTAAAATTGAAATTTGTTGGAATAGAAATCAATTCAGCAGAGAAGAATAGAGTGATAGCATTCTCGGATAAGCATAAGGTAGATGTAGTTATTGAGTCGAGAAAGTCGCCAGAAATGATACAAGTGGATTATAAAAATGCCGATTTACTTTTTATCACAGGGTTTTCCAATATTAAAGGTTATTTACCCGTTAAAATGTTTTCCAATTTCCAAACAGGAAAAGCCATCCTTCTTTGCCCATCCGACAATAATGTGATGGAAGAATTCATTCAAAAAACCAATTCAGGTTATATTGCAAATACAGTAGAAGAATGCAAGCAAATTCTTCAAGAATTATTGGAGAAGAAAAAAAGAGGAGAGTCCATTGCTTTGGAACGTAATATGGAGGTAGCTTATTTTTATTCTAGAGAGTATCAAACCAAAAAATTAGCAGAGATTTTGGATAGCTTATAAAGTCCTACTCCATCCCAAACTTCCAAACCCCACTTACACCTACTATCCCTGCACTCCCAATATTTTTGCCATTCAGTACCTTAGAAGCTGAAATTGAAAGTCCAAATCTATCTTTGAGTTGGTAGTAGATTACTCCGCCAACACTTTGGTAGCTTACACCGAGTTCCCTGAAGTCGTTGTAAGGAATATTGCCCAAGAAAATAGCATCTCCTAAACTTGTCTGGTTTTCAAACCACAAATCTCCATACCATTTGCCTTGTCCATAACCAATTTTTACCGACAAATTCCAGGCGTGGGGTACAGGATCTAAGGTGTATTGATAGGTTCCTTGTGTTTGAATGAACCAAGGTGAATTGGGTTTGTATTGGAATACTAGTTTGGGTTGTACATTGGTGGCGCGCTGACCAATGGATTGACTTGTTTCTGTGTTGTATTTCGACATGGGGAAAGAGATTCCAAGTGCTGGTATCACGCTAAATCCGTTCTTGTTGAATAACTCATATTTGGTAAAAAAATATGCGTCTTGCAGGGTCCCATTAATAAGGGGAGCAGAAGCTATTACATCCCAATTATTGGTAATTCCATATTCTGCAAAGGTATTGATGATGTGGAGCTGTCTTCCGTATTCTATGGTGTAATCGGCATAATATAGCTTTGCTTTTTCATAAGCGTAACCTAGTGCGACATCTGTTCTTCCTTTTCCTTTGAAGAACCCGTCGACAAGGTCTTGAGCTGAGGTGCTCAGTGCAAGGGTGAGTATGGAGATAGTGAGGAGCGTTTTCATGCGAGTTGTTTTGAGGTTCGACGTAGAAGTTATGAAATTCTTACTTCGCAGCTTGGGGTTTGTTCATTTCTTTTATATTGATAAAACTTCAGCTTCGAAATTCCGGTTCCTCGATAGTTCGACTTCGCTCACCACAGCGCTCCCTTGGAAACCTAGGTTAAGAGTAATTAAAGCGCCTAAAATTAGGTTATCGAGTTGAGTGGAGATGAGCGACCTTTTTCTAAGTTCAAAACTTTTTTTCTAGACTCTCTATTCAAACTCACTATTGTCTAACAACCTCTAGGACTTAAAATTCGTTTATTAACTAAACAAAACTTATATTAGTCTTCCATGCTTAAAAAACTATTTTTCCTTTGTGTAATAGCCTTGTTTTCTGGTGCAAGTTTTGCCCAAGAAATTGAGCATGAACACAGTTTATACCATGGTTTTTTAGAGAATAAAGGACAGTGGAAGGAAGAGGTGCTTTTTCAAATGAATTTACCAAATGGTAATCTATGGGTGGAGCAAGGAAAATTGATGTACCATCTTCAAGATTATTCTGAACTGGAGAAAGTACATGGTCAACTCAAGCAAGCGAAGAAAGGAGTAACAACATTTAACCAAGACCTCATACATCTTAATTTTTTAGGAAGTCAAGAGATTACATCCACAGAGAAATTGGGTGGGTCTAAGTACTATTATAATTTTTTTTACGGTAAGGATGAATCATCCTGGACGCATGGCGTTAGGAGTTATCATGAGGTGCACATGCACAACCTTTACGATGGCATTGATTTAGAACTTATAGAATTAGAAGGAAGCTTCAAATATCAATTCAAAGTTGCTCAAGGTGTTGATCCTGCTCAAATTCAAATGCATTATGCCAATCAAGAGGAGCTGAAGATAGGGAGAGATGGTAACCTGATTATTGAAACGTACTTGGGGCAAATTAAGGAGGAAAAGCCGTATGCCTATCAGATTGTAAATGGAAAAATTAAGGAAGTGAGTTGTTCCTTTGAAATGCTCAACGATAGTGTAGTTGGTTTTAACTTGGGGACTTATTCTAAACATGCTCCTTTGATTATTGATCCTGTTTTGGTGTTTGCTACGTATTGTGGTTCGCCGACAGATAATTTTGGAATGACGGCCACTTATGGTCACGATGGAAGTGCGTATAGTGGAGGAACAATTTATGGAAATGCCTACCCAACACCTGATCCTAATGCTTACAATACTTCATCAAATTTTACGGTGCAAAACGTCAATAACTCTATCACAACAGATGCTTTTATCAGTAAATATGCTGCGGATGGTGAAACCATGTTATGGACGAGTTTTCTAGGTGGAGGTGATAATACGCAAGGAACAGAAACTGTGCACTCTTTGGTGTGCGACCTTCAGGATAATATCTATTTGTTTGGGGTGACCTCCAGTACGGATTTTCCGATAGTAGCCGGTTTTCAATCTACCCATGCAGGTGGAAGTGCTTTGAATATTGCCAACAACGGATGTAATTTTGGAACGGTAGGAACAGATATCTTCGTGGCAAAGCTTAGTGCTAATGGTCAGAGTTTGTTGGGGTCTACTTATGTAGGTGGGAGTGCGAATGATGGTGTGAATTATCTGCCTAGTTCTGGAAATTATACCTCACCCATACATTATGATTCATTAACCACAAATTATGGAGATCAATTTAGAGGAGAGATTTTCTTGGATGATAGTGATAATATACTCATCGCCTCTTGTACGCGGTCAACAGATTTTCCAACGCAAACCGCTTTTCAGAATGCAATAGGTGGTCAACAAGATGGGGTGATATTTAAACTGAAAAATGATTTCACCCAATTGTTGTGGTCTAGTTATTTTGGAGGAACTAAAAATGATGCTTGTAACAGTGTAAAGCTCGATGGGAATGGAAATGTATTTATTGCAGGAGGAACATCGAGTAATAACTTAAC
>NZ_JBVCPV010000215.1:0-4333 GCF_057456495.1 Lishizhenia sp.
CCTAAACCAGTCGCTGCAAAATAAAGACCCATTAATAAAGAAGCATACTTTACGGGTGCTAGTTTCGTGATAAAGGATAACGACACTGGAGATAAGCTTAACTCACCTATTGTGTGGAACAAGTAAGCTAGTATTAACCAAATCATGGAAGAACTTCCATTTGCATTATATTCCTTAGCAGCAAAAATCATGAATACAAAACCTAGTCCCATAATTACGGTTCCTATAGCCATTTTGAATAAAGAAGAAGCTTCTTTGTTTTTCAGTTTCCTTCTCGCCCAGAAATTTGCTACGGCCACCGCAAACAAAAGGATAAATCCGGCATTTAAACCTTGGAACATAGGTGTGGGAATTTCGTACCCCCACAATACTCTATCCGTTTTGTTCTCTGTATAAATACTCATTAATCCACCAGCTTGTTCGAAGGCTCCCCAGAAAACAATCACCAATAAGAATGAAAGTAACAATACAAGTAATCTATCTCGCATGATTCGCTCTTCCAAACTTTTGTAAATCATCATTATCAATCCGATCACTAAAGACAAGAAAATAAACAAGGCTCCATATCCCCATCTATCAACTTCCTCATATGTAAATCCAAAATACACGGAGAAAATAAGTAATACCCCCACGATTAATAAGTGTTTCGGCGATTTTAATAAATTCATGTAAAGCTGCGGTAAAGAAACATCATCATTATCTTCTGATTTTACAGGTTTATTACCAACTTCAGCAATATACTTTTGGCCAAAGACATACACTAACAATCCGAATAACATGGCTATTCCAGCTAACCCAAACCCTGCATGCCATCCCCATACAGCAACTACAGCTCCTACTGTTGAAGTTGCAAGTAATGAACCAAGGTTTATTCCTATGTAAAATATACTGAATCCTTTATCTCTACGAATATCACCAGGTTTGTATAGACCTCCAACCATAGTTGAAATGTTCGGTTTTAAACAACCTACACCTAATACAATAAGTCCTAAACCTGTAAAGAAGGCCCACTCTGCTTCTACAGCCAATGTACCATGACCTAAACACAGAATTATGGCTCCGAGCATTACTGTTTTCTTTTGTCCTAGTAATTTATCCGCTATAATACCTCCGGGTATAGAAACTACATATACCAACATAACATACCAACCGTACAATTTCAATGCTTCCGCTTCTGTCCAACCTAAACCAGGTCCGTTAGAATCGCTAGCAGTTGCAATCATATAAATTACCAAAATGGCTCTCATCCCATAATAGGAGAATCTCTCCCACATTTCAGTGAAGAATAAGATGTATAAACCGATTGGATGACCAAACAATTCTCTTGAATGTTTTCCTTCCATACTCATGAATTTCTAGTTTTATTAGGGTCGTGAAAATAATCAAAAATTGTGATTTGAGGCATTTTTACTGGGGTATTCACCCAAACTACCGATTAAATATAAAATTGACCATTCATTTCTATACCCAAACTAAGTATATCGTTTTGTTTCATCCCTTAAATTAAGTTCTTATTTTTGCACAAATTTTCCGAGAATATGACGTTAAATACAAAACTTTACACCCTACTCTTTCTAAGTCTTTTAACCTTCTCTTGCAAGGATATTTTACCCGCGAAAGAAGAGGCTGTTCAGCCCCAACAGAAATTAGAAGTTCAAGCTCAGGAAAATGGAGACGCACACTCTTATGCCAACATTTCAGAGATCAAAACAGATCACCTTCACTTAGATTTAGAAGTTGACTTTAACGACAAGATAATTTTCGGTGTTGCACGTCATACAATGACGAATAATGGAACAGACACAGCAATTTTTGATGTTTCTGGATTAGATATTCAACGCGTTACCTTAGGAAAAGAAAAGGAAATCGAAACGGACTATATCATTGGTGAAGAAAAGGGGGAACAAGGTGCTCCTTTAGCCGTAAAAATTGCCGATAGCACAACACAGATTAATATCTACTACAAAACTACTGAGGCGTCGAACGCTTTAGACTGGTTGGCTCCTGCAATGACAGAAGGTAAAGTACATCCTTTTTTATATACACAAGGTCAGGCCATTTTAACGAGAACATGGATTCCTATCCAAGACACACCTGCCAACAGAATAACGTATAGTGCAGATTTAACGGTTCCAAAAGATTTAATCGCGTTAATGAGTGCTACCAATCCAACGGAGAAAAACGCAGAGGGAAAATATCACTTTGAAATGGAACAAGCCGTTCCTTGTTACTTGATTGCTTTGGCCGTTGGAGATATTGCTTATGCTTCCTTAGGAGAAAACTGCGGAGTATACTCAGAACCTAGTTTATTAGAAGCTGTTAAATATGAATTCGCTGATCTTCCTAAAATGATAGATGCCGCTGAAGCTTTATATGGTAAATACCAGTGGGAAGTGTACGATGTTCTAGTATTACCTTACTCTTTCCCATTTGGAGGAATGGAGAATCCACGTTTAACTTTTGCTAACCCAACCTTGATTGCAGGTGACAGAAGTTCTACTTCAGTTATTGCCCACGAATTGGCCCACAGCTGGTCAGGAAACCTAGTAACCAACGCATCTTGGGATGACTTCTGGTTAAATGAAGGGTTTACCGTGTATTTCGAAAACAGAATTATGGAAGCCATTTACGGACAAGAAATTGCGGATATGCTTTCTCTTGTTGAATTCCAAGAATTGAAACACACCTTGGAAAAAATGGCCACGAGTGAACATCCAGAAGATACACGTCTAAAATTAGATTTAGAAAACCGTAGACCAGATGATGGTATGACTGACATCGCTTACGTTAAAGGAGCTTTTTTCTTGAAAACACTTGAAGATACGGTAGGAAGAGAAGCTTTCGATATTTTCTTAAACAAATATTTCGATACGCATAAATTCCAAACCCTAACAACGGAAGACTTTATTGCTTACTTAAACAAGGAACTTTTAGGACCAGCAAATATTTCATTTAATACAGAAGAATGGATTTATGAAAATGGTTTGCCCAACAATTGTAAGGAAATCACTTCAGATCGTTTTGTGAAGGCTGAGGAGAATGCCAAAGCGATTGCAGCTGGGAATGCAGAAAAATTAAATGCATTAAACCGCGATACCTATGTAATGCAAGAATGGTTAGCTTTCTTAAGAACCTTGGACCAACAAGAGATTGATACTACTTTAATGGCAAGCCTTGATGACCAATGTGATTTTACACACTGGGGAAATGCAGAAATTGCAGAAGAATGGTTTGGATTAGCGATTAAAACAGGTTATACACCTGTAAAAGACGAATTGGAAGCTTTCTTAATGAAGGTTGGAAGAAGAAAGTTTTTAGAACCTTTATACGAAGCTTTAATAGCTGGAAAACACGAAGGATTAAATAAAGAGTTTGCTTTGGAGATATTTGAAAAAGCGAAAAACAACTACCACGCCGTATCAGCTACAACACTAAGAGAAATGTTAGCTATCTAAACTGACTTTCTTCTTAGAATTGTTTTCAAAATTAACTTAAAAAAGCGCCTTGGTTGGGCGCTTTTTTTATGCTAGACCTCCACACCTGCTAGGGTTAAGGTATCAATATCTATTTTCTTCATTCCTAAAAAAGCCTCGCTGACGGCTTCAATTCTACTTTGGTCTTGTAATAAATCACCGAGAACAGAAGGGATAATTTGCCAGGATACTCCAAACTGATCAATAAGCCATCCACATCTCATTTCTTCACCTCCTGTTGACAATTCATTCCAGAAAAAATCTATCTCTTCCTGCGTATCACACAAAAGCATAAATGAGGCTCCCTCAGAAAAATTCCAGGTATGACTTTCAGGATTTTCAGACAACATGACCATTGTATCATTTATTCGGAATTGAGTATGTTGAATTTTACCTTCGCTGTCCTTTCCTGATTGCGCATCATATTTCAAAATACCTCCTGATTGAAAATCTTCAAATAGGGACTGGTACAAATTTAGCGCTTGCTCTCCCCTTCCAAAGTTATCACCTGAAAAGGTTAAAAAAGGAGAAACTCTCTGATTTACCAATTCCAAGTTACCAAGGGCTAATTGCCAAGTCACCCCAAATTTATCTTCGACCCATGTATACTTTTCCGACCATGGATATTGGTCTAAAGGCATCAATATTTTTCCCTCCTCAATAAATTTTTGGTAGACCCTATCAAATTCTTGCTCTGTTTCAAAGAGGTAATAAAAAGAAAAAGAAGGTGATTTCTTATCAACTCCTTCTCCATTCATTAAAGTCACTCGCGTTCCATCTATGCTAAGACCTATTAAAAACGGACTCTCACTAATGAGCTGCACATTATGTAAATATTCTGTATAAAAGCGAGCGGCTTC
>NZ_JBVCPV010000216.1:0-4308 GCF_057456495.1 Lishizhenia sp.
AATTAAAAAAAATGAATATTATCGCTTCGGGCTTAACTACGGTAGATTCTCGCGACTTAATGAGCTATCTACAAGCAGAGATTCCTAAGTTGGGTGTTGGTACTATCGTTTTGGGCGAACCTAAACGTTTAAACAATGAGGATACCCACAGTTCTGAGAATGTGCGTCAATTGAAAATCGCTTTGGAAAAGAATTTTCCCACGCAGAAAGTGGTGATGGTAGACGAGCGTTTTACCTCTAAAATGGCCTTTCAAACCATGATAGATAGCGGCTTGAAAAAGAAACAACGTCGCAACAAAGCCATGGTAGATGAAATCAGTGCTACACTAATTCTTCAATCTTACATGCAACAATTAGGAATGTAATATTGCTTTTGAGCAACGGATAATATTAACCTTACGTTTGTAGTATAAGCGAATACAAATTCCTTTTACTACATGCAAAATATCCCTTCATATTCTTTCGAAGACAGCGGGAAATCAGAAAAGTTAGTCGAAGTCTTTCCCTGGGAAGAAAAAAGCTATTACAACTTCGAAGAAATGCACGCACATACCTACAATGAAATTTTTATTTTCTTGGAAGGAGGAGGAGAGCATGTGATGTTTGGTAAATTATACCAAGCACAACCAGGGAGTTTTCATATTTTGCCTGCTTCCTTTCCTCACAAATTAAAACGAACTGCTGATTCCAAAGGATTTACCTTGGCGTTTTCCAATCATTTCTTGGAGCAATTACAAGTTTTTCATAAGGAAACCAAACTCTTTAATTTGATCGCGAGTCCGGTTACATATACTGCCACATCCGAAGAATTTGAAGTGTTCAATTTTTACTTCAAGGAGCTTTTTAGTCATAGAACAGATGAGTCTTTACGACTAAATTTAGCGGCCCATATTTTATTGAAACTTTCGGGTAATCTCAATAAACAAGATGAGGTAGACGGTGTTTTTGTATTAGAATTTATGCGTTTGCTCAATACATCTTATCATCAAAAACCGAGTTTGAGTTTTTATGCTGAAGCTTTGGGTGTGAGTGAATCGAAATTGAGCAAAATGGTGAAGAAGAATTTTGGCAAGACTTTGCACGATATGCAAAATGAGAGAATATTGGCCAAAGCCAAACAATTGTTGTTGGAAAATGAATTGAACATAGCTCAAATAGCTGTGGCTGTAAACTTTTTTGACGAGGCCCATTTCTCTAAGTTTTTCAAGCAACATTCAGGAGTAACGCCTACTGAATTCAAACAGGCAGAAATCTACAAGGATTAAAATGTTTTGTACAAGGATGTGGGGTAAGATTCAACGATCTTTGTAGAAACAAAAACTACAGACCATGAAAAAAATATACAACATACTCGGATGCTTACTCTTGACGACCCTTAGTTTTGGACAATGGCAAGTTCCAGCAGGGAATCCATATTTTTATGGAGAATTAAGTTATCCCGCCATTGATACTGCCTATATAACAGGGACAACAGGTGAATTATATCAAAGTTTGGATGGAGGAGAGAATTGGTCCATTATTCAACAATTTGGAGGTTTTTCTTCTTTGCATAAACCGCAATTTATTAATGGTAAGTTGGGCTTTGTTAATGCGAATGGCGGTGTGTACAGAACATCGGATGCAGGGGTAACTTGGGATACGATTAGCGCAGATTGGATCAATCAAACGGGTCTTCCTTTTAACGATATAGTCATTGGAGACGATTATGTTTACGCGTATTATCAGGACAATGGGGCTATGCAAATAATTAGATCTGCAGACTACGGTGACACCTGGACGAATTTGGTGCTTTTACCATTTACAGCATACACCATGACTTTAGACCTATGGGAGGATACCTATGGATTGATTTTAGACCCAAACTATCATGAAAAATATTATTACTCCACAGACGGGTTTGTGACAGTAGACACAGTATTTACTCAGAATTTTCAAGAAGTCATAGGAGGAGGAAGATTAGAGATGGTTAATTCGGCATTGGCTGTGAATTATAGACAGTTTGGAGGAACAGGACCTTCTCAGCGTATTCAAGCGAGTTCAGGTTATGTTTATGACTTGAATTTAGATGGGTTTAACGTATTGCCTGTCATAGATTTGGATCAACAGTTTGGCAAGCTCATAGCATCGAGTTACTACGGGAAATATTTCATTTGTATCAACACGCATGCAACACAATGGATAGAGTACAACGTGGGAGTTGACGCCCCTATCTACAACATGGATTTTGCGGATGAAGATCATGCTATAGCATTGGTGGGGAATGAGTTGAGGTATACCAAGAATGCATCTACACTCGGAACAACTTTTCAAGAAGAGATAGATTTCAAAGTGTATCCTAACCCCTTTGAAAGTGTATTGAATCTTGATTCAGAAAATAAGGATGCAAGTTTTCGTTTATATGATGTGCAAGGTAATTTAGTGCATACGATGAACACGAGTGGGCAACACAATTTAGACTTCTTACATAGTGGCGTATATCTGTTAGAAATTAGAGATGGTGTGCAAAAGAACTATCAAAAAGTGATTAAAAAGTAACAAATAAGGAGTTTCTCTACTTCTTAATTTTTGGTTGAAGGTAGATTTGTTAATTTTGTAGCTCAAAATTGATAAGAATGATATTACCTGTTGTAGCATACGGAGATCCGGTGTTGAAAAAAGAAGGAGAAGAAATCGATAAAGATTACCCTGAATTAGACAAGTTAATTGAGAACATGTGGGAAACCATGTATGCAGCTCATGGTGTTGGTTTAGCGGCTCCTCAAATAGGGAAATCTATTCGTTTGTTTGTGGTAGATGCTTCACCATTTGCAGAAGATGAAGACGAGGACGAAAGAGCAAAAGGTTTAAAAGACTTCAAAAAAGTATTCATCAATCCTATCATAGAAGAAGAGAGTGGAGAAGAGTGGGCCTTCCAGGAAGGTTGTTTGTCTATTCCTAAAGTAAGAGAAGATGTTTACCGTAAAGAAACTATCGTTATCACCTACTTTGACGAGAATTGGGAGTTCCATGAAGAAACGTATTCTGGATATGCAGCACGTGTAATTCAACACGAATATGATCATGTAGATGGTGTGTTGTTTACAGATCACCTTTCTCCATTAAAGAAGAGAATGATCACTAAGAAGTTAAATAATATTTCTAAAGGTGAAGTGGATATTGACTACAGAATGAAATTTCCACTGAAGAAAAAAGGAAGAAAATAGATTACTCAATAAATTGAAGAGCTAGCATAAAATATGCTGGCTCTTTTTGTTTTCTTATTACATTCGTAAAAAACAAAACCATGAAGAAAATCTTTTTATTGGCGGGTTGCAGTGCCTTGTTGTTGGCCTGTTCTTCGAAAGGAGAAACCGAAGAAGTGAAAAATGAAACGGCCCCTGCAGAAATTACTGCGGAAAGCATTAAGGAAGGAATTCAAGTGATGGATGATTCTTTGGAAGTCATTTACAAGAACATCATGGAAAATAATGGACAACTTGATCGTAATGCTGTACTCGAAACAATCAACAGACATTTAAGTTTGTATAAAAACTTTCCGGAGGACCCTTCAACAGCAACGTCTTTGGACAAAGCTCAAATGTTGTTCATGCAACTGCGTTTAGAGGAAGAGGCTGCTCGATGGAGAGCTACCTTGTTAAAGGAATACCCAGACTACAAGGATATTCATAGGATTTATCAAGCACAAATTGTTTATTATACCATAGACAACGAACAACCAGAGAAAGCAGAAGAACTTATTCGTCAAGCTTTAGCGGATTCTGCAAACATGGAGATGGAACAAGTAGAAATGCTGAAGTCGAGATTAGAAAATATCGATTTAAGTTTTGACGAGTTGACCGAAAAAATGAATGCAAAGTAGTCTGATTTCTTTCTGTTAACGTATTGTTAAAAAAGCAACTTGCATAGAGAACTGTACGTATATTTGGTAGTAAGAAAATCAAAATAAAAAACAATAATTATGAAAAAGGCATTATTTACTTTGTCATTAGCAATCGCAGCTATCTTCGCTGTTAACACAGTTGTAGCACAAGAAGTTGTTGATGGAGCACAAATCGAATTTGAGAAAACTTTACACGACTACGGTACAATTGAGCACGGTGGAAACGGAGTTTACGAATTCGTATTTACAAACACAGGGAACCAGCCTTTGATGATTTCTAACGCTAAAGGATCTTGTGGATGTACAGTTCCTTCTTGCCCTAAAGAGCCTATCGCTCCTGGTGCATCAGCAGAGATTAAAGTAAAATATGATACTAACCGAGTAGGACCAATCAATAAGTCGGTAACTATTACTTCTAATGCGGACAA
>NZ_JBVCPV010000217.1:0-4307 GCF_057456495.1 Lishizhenia sp.
AAGTTCATTTCATCGAATAGAATAGCCTACAACACACCGATGTTCAAAGCTGAAAAATTGAAACTAAATATAGGATTCGACATTCAATACCTGTCTGGATACAACAGCATGCTTTACCTCCCCGAAATGAGTTTATACTCTCCTGTTGTAGGAGCTGCCAATACGGGAGATTACTTTGTTGTTCACGCTTTCGGTGCTATTGATTTAGATCCTTTCAGGCTCTTTTTACGTGCTGAGAATTTATCCAGCCTTTGGAACGACGAAAGAATTCGAGTAGATGATAATTACACGATTATGCCTATGTTTTTAAGGCTTGGTGTGAGTTGGGACTTCTTCAACTAGTATAGGCATTACTCCCAAACAAAAGTGAACAACACCCATCTTACTTTTTTAAGAAAGTTCGTCTATTTCTGAATATTCGTATCTGTTAGGGTCTTTAAAAAAGACAAAAGCTGTACTTTCTTTTCTTGCGTAATTTCAAACCCTGAGATAAGTGAATCTTGGTTTGGATGTCCCTCGCCCCCTTTCGCATAATGCGCTACAACATCTTCTAAAGTGGCATATTTACCGTCGTGCATATAAGGAGCTGTTAATTCCACATTTCTTAAAGAAGGAACTTTAAACTTGCCCTTATCCTCAAATCTCCCCGTTACCTTGTACCTTCCTTCATCCGGATAATCTTTATAGAGTCCGTTATTTTTAAGCTCATGTGCTGTGAATTTAGGTGCTGGGTGACAAACTACGCAATTAAGGTCCTCAGAAAATAATTTCCAACCTGCTTTGGCATCATCACTGATTGCATTGTTATCTCCCCCGTAAAAATACTGGTCAAAAGGTGATGCATACGCAACCAATGTACGTTCATAATTTGCCAAAGCTCTGGTTAGAACATAAGGGTCTAAATCTCTATTGAAGAGCTTCTGAGCTTGGGCATTGTATTTAGGTTTTAACTCCTGTATCACATCTTTCATAGATGCTCCCATTTCATTTTTATCCAATAAAGGAAGCAGTACTTGCATCTCCAGGGTAGGTACTTGACCTTCCCCCATGAATCTGTGACTGAAAGCTGAATTGATAATAGAGGGTGTATTTCTCCCCGCCTGTCTTCCATTTACTCCTTTCGAAAAGGCAAGGGTATCAGCAAAAGCAAACTCGGGTAAATGGCAAGATGCACAAGAGATACTATTGTCTACAGATAAGTTTTTATCAAAAAACAACTCCTTTCCGAAGGCGGCTATTTCGTTATTCGGTGCATTATCTTCCGGGTAAGAAATCTCCCATGGAGTAATTTCGCTAGTTTGTGTTTTACATGAAATTGTAAATGCAAAAACACTTAGAAAGAAATATTTCTGAATCATTTTTCCTTATCTGTTTTAGCTATGATAGTAGAAACCGTGGCATCACTGGTTACATTGGCAACCGTTCTAAATCTATCTAGTAAAGGATCTATAGGATAAATTAGGACTACCCAAAATGAATTTAGACCTACAGACTCTAAAACGATCATTAACATAATTAATCCAGCACTTGGAACAGCCGCCGAACCTATAGATGCTAATGTTGCTGTTGCTACTATCCCTAGTTGCTGTTGGAAGTCTAAATCTACACCAAAGAGTTGAGCCAAATAGATTACCGCTACTGATTGATATAATGAAGTACCGTCCATATTTACTGTTGCTCCAATGGGCAATACAAATCGTGTTACACGTTGTGGTACTTTTAAGGTGTCTTCTACACATTCAATAGTAACGGGCAAAGTCGCGGCACTAGAAGCCGTTGAGAAAGCTAAAAATTGAGCCGGACTCATCGCATTGAAGAATTCTCTGTACCCCACTTTTGCTCCAAATAATCTTAATAGTAAAGGGTAGAAACCAAAAATTAAGAGTAATAATCCTGCTAATACCACCAAGGCGTATTTCCCTAAACTGTAGAATATTTCAAACATTTCCTCTGGTGTATCTGCCATCTTTGCCAATACTCCGGCCATCAAACAAAAAATGAAATAAGGAGAAGCTATCATGATAAAATCGACCATTTTTACAAAGGCTTCATTCATACCATTTACAAAATTGATAACCACACCTACTTTTTCATTGGGTAAGAAAGCGAGCACTATTCCAAAAAAGATGGCAAAGAAAATTACTTGAAGCATTTCGCCTTGAGCAAAAGCTTTGAATAAATTAGTAGGAACCATATCTACCAAAGGCTGTAATGGTCCTCCCATTTTTTGTTCTGCAGCACTTTTCTTCGCGACAACATCCTTGTAATCTGCAGAAGTAGTGTCAGATACCATCACGGATTTAATCTTACTAATTTCTTCTGGTGTAGCTGTGGCCAAAAGATTTTTATTGTCTTTTATTTCCACATTATTATCTGTCGCCCACATCTCATACTCCAAACGATTTTGACGCGCCATTGCTTCGTCATCCGTTTTTCCTGGATTGAATATATTCACAAGTATCAATCCTAAACTTACAGAGATTACCGTAGTAATGAGATAGGTTAATAGGGTTTTTCCTCCCATTTTACCTAGGGTTCCAATATTTTCTAAACTCGCAACACCTCCTATAATTCCAAAGAGGATCAAAGGAATAGCGATAAACTTTAATGAATTAATAAAGATGGTTCCGAATGGACCTATCCAATCTGTTGTAAAATCATTCCATCCTAAATAGTTTGAAACAATTGCCCAAATCACACCTAAAGCCATTGCAATCATTATACGCCAATGCAAGGCCATCTTCTTCTTTTCCTTCATAAAATTTGACTTGTGGGGACTAATATAAGTAAAATACCAGAGCTAGAATGTCCAGTTATTGGTAGCTCTTTGCACGGAGAAAGTGATCCATAATTGTGATTGCAGCCATCGCTTCAACGATAACTACTGCCCTAGGAACTACACAAGGGTCGTGCCTACCCTTTCCTTCCATTTCAACGGTCTTACCTTCTACATTTACTGTATGTTGTTTTTGCATCAAAGTAGCAACGGGTTTAAAGGCGACGTTGAAGTAAATATCTTCACCATTGGAGATACCTCCCTGTACACCACCCGAATGATTTGTTTGCGTCGAAAAATCTGAATTAAAAGTATCATTATGCTCAGAACCTTTCATGGTTACAGCATCAAATCCTGATCCATATTCAAATCCTTTTACGGCATTGATGGACAACATTGCCTTTCCTAGATCAGCATGTAGTTTATCAAACACAGGTTCTCCTAATCCTGCAGGTAAACCTTGAATAACACATTGAATTGCTCCTCCTACCGTATTTCCATCTTTTCGAACCTCCTTTACAAAGTTCTCCATTTCTACCGCTAATTCAGGGTCTGGACAACGTACAACATTGGTCTCTGCTTTCGCCAAGTCCAACTCTGCATACGCTTTAGTCAGTTTAAGATGACCAATTTGATGTACAAAGGCTGTAAAAGAAATTCCTTCTTCTTTTAAGAAGAGTTTTGCAAATGCACCCGCTACAACACGAGCAACAGTTTCTCTGGCACTTGATCTCCCTCCTCCTCTGTAATCGCGAATACCATATTTTTGATCATAAGTATAATCTGCGTGAGAGGGGCGGTAAGTGTCTTTGATATGAGAATAATCTTTTGACTTCTGATTTTCGTTACGAATTAAAAAAGCCAAGGGCGTTCCTGTGGTTTTACCCTCAAAAACGCCCGACAATATTTCTATGCGATCGCCCTCTTTTCTTTGAGTTACGATAGCACTTTGACCAGGTCTTCTTCTATTCAATTCATCTTGAATAAAATCCAAATCTACTGCAACTCCAGACGGCATACCATCGATAATTCCCCCCAGTCCTTCTCCGTGTGATTCTCCGAAGCTGGTGAGTCTAAATTGAGTTCCAATAGAATTTCCTGCCATAATTACAATATTTCTTTTTCAGTAGCTCTTAACATTTTACGAACCTCCTCTAAGTCTTTACCTTCTGCATAAACACGCAATACAGGCTCAGTTCCAGAAGGACGTATCATTACCCATCCTCCATTATCTAAGAAGAATTTGAATCCGTCGATGGTTTGAATATCTGTTACTTTATACTCTCCAAATGAAGCGTATTTATTCGCTTTACAATTAGAGATAATACTTTGTTTCAACTCTTCTGTAATGTGTAAATCACTTCTCTCGAACTTAAATGGTCCAACTAATTCGTACACCTCTTCGATTAATTCATTCAATGATTTACCCGATTTAGCCATATATTCCCAAATGATCAATCCCATCCAAATTCCATCTCTTTCAGGAATGTGACCTTTTGTAGCAATACCTCCAGACTCTTCACCACCTAAC
>NZ_JBVCPV010000218.1:0-4264 GCF_057456495.1 Lishizhenia sp.
AATTCCAGCTCAAAACATAGAAACGGCACTCTGGTTAGAAAGCGATAGAATGTTGAACTTGGCTTTTACAGATAAGTCTTTAGAGGTACAACGAAACGTCGTTATAGAAGAATTTAAACAGCGTTACTTAAATCAACCCTATGGAGATGTTTGGTTAAAGTTTAGACCCCTGGCTTATAAAGTACACCCGTATCAATGGGCTACAATTGGTAAGAAGGTAGAACACATTGAGGAGGCAACTATGGAAGATGTAAAAGCATTTTTCACCAAGCATTATAATCCTTCAAACGCCATTTTGTGTATTGCAGGAAATTACGATAACGATGAGGTAGAAGATCTTGTGCACAAATGGTACGGTGATATTCCTCAAGGGGAAAAGTACTTGCGTAACCTTCCCGTGGAACCTGTTCAGACAGATTATAGAGAAGAAACAATAGAAAGACCTGTACCTGCTGATGCTTTTTACTATGGTTTTAAAATGCCCGGTAAAAATGATGAGAATTACTATATAGCGGATCTTTTATCTGATCTATTAGGGAGAGGGAAATCATCTCGTCTGTATTTGAAATTGAAGAAAGAATTGCACCTCGTTTCTGATGTTTCGGCTTACATATTAGGAGCTCATGATGAAGGTATGTTGATGATTTCTGGTAAATTGAACAAAGGTGAAAGCTTCGAGAGATTGGATGAAGAGATTTGGAAATTGATTGAGGAGATTAAGACCCAAACCATGCCGTATGAAGAGTTGACCAAAATTAAGAACAAGGTAGAAACAACGAAAGTGTTCACAGAACAAGGAATATTAAGCAAAGCCATGAATCTTTGTTTGCACGAGTTGTTGGGAGATGCCAATGGTATAAATTTGGAACAAGGACACTACGACGCTATTACAGCCTCAGCGATACATAATTACGCTGTTGAGCGATTAGTAAAAACAAATTGTTCATTGTTAAAAATAAAAGCGAAAGAGGATGCTAGATAGAAGAATTCAGCCCGAAGTAAATACCTTGGAGGATATCTCTTTTGTTCATCCCCAACACTTCGAAATAAAAAATGGAATAAAGTTGCATTGGATCAATACGGTTGACGATGATGCTGTAAAAATAGATTTGGTATTTGACGCAGGTAGTAGACATGGAATTCCAGCATTGGCATCCTTTGCCAACAGCTTGCTGATGTCAGGAACTGCTAGTCATACAGCGGATGAGTTGAATGCTCAACTAGATGGTTTGGGTGGGTTTTTCCATGCAGAAACTTCTAGAGAAGGGGCCTCTGTGACTTTGTACGGTTTACGTAAGAACATTTATGCGCTTTTTACATTATTAATAAATGCAATCAAAGAGGCCAATTTCCCTCAAAAAGAAATTGATCAACTCATCAAACAAAAGCAACAGAGCTTTAAAGTTTCCTCAGAAAAGGTAAGCTTTATTGCCCGACGTTTATTTACGGAGAACGTATTTGCGAATTCCCCTTATGGTGTTATTACACAGTACGAGGATTATGAAAAGGTGAGTAGAGAGGCCGTGAAAGATTTCCACGCTAAATATTATTTACAAGGCCTACAAAAGGTTTGTATCGTTGGTGATTTGGATGAGCTTACAGTGAAGGAAATGATAGCGCAAGTGCAGTCATTGGTTGGGAAATCAGCGGAAAGTTACCTGTCAGCAGTAGAGAACAGAACAGGTGAATTTAGACAAGAGAAAGATGGGGCTGTACAAACGGCGATACGTGTAGGACGAATTCTCTTTAATCGTACAGCTGATGATTACCTACAGTTTTCTGTTATGAATACCATTTTTGGTGGTTACTTTGGGAGTAGACTGATGTCTAACATAAGAGAAGATAAAGGATATACCTATGGGATTGGTTCTGGTTTAGCAGAAATGAAAAAGCTAGGGTATTTCTTTATTGCAACAGAGGTAGGGAAAGATGTTGCGGATAAGGCACTTCAAGAAATTAAAAATGAAATTCACCGATTACAAACCGAATTGGTAAGTGAAGAAGAGTTGAGTCTGGTGCGTAATTATACGATTGGTCAAATGCTCAAAGCTTCAGATGGTCCTTTTGCTATGATGGATAGATACCTTGGTGTTGCTGATTTTGGTTTAGATTATGATTACTACACCAAGAAGATAGAAATGGTGAAAACAATTACGCCAGAAGAAATTAAAAAAATGGCCGAAAAATACCTGAAGTGGGAAGATATGACGGTTATAATGGCCGGCTAACAACTTTTTACTTTTTCCTGCGTTGTATAAGTAATAATTCGGGAAAATCAACGTTAAAAAATACAGATGCAACTGCGTCAACAAATATTCATTTTCATTATTACTGTGGTTCTTGTCTTGTTTACAGGAACCACTTTTTCTGTTGCCCAATCTTTGGACGCGAAAACGGTAATTCCTGCTCCTCAAATTAACTGTATCCAGACGGATGTAAACAATAATTTGATGATCAATTGGACGGCCGCAACAGATCCTGATGGAAGTTTTGTGGAGTATCAAGTGCACGAGCAGGGGAGTGGTTTATTGACCATCATTCCAACAATATCTACCAATACATACACCACAAGTATTTCCGCAACACAAGATTATCCGTTTTACTTAGGCCTTGTTTCTAATGATAATGGAAATGTGACGAGTTATAGTGATACCATTCACAACATATTTTTAGAACTCAATAACCCGAGCAATGGAACTGCTGTGTTAAATTGGAATGCACCAAGCGCAAACCCTCTTCCAGCTTTCGGTTCTAACTACGAGGTATATAGAGAGTATCCAGCAGGTACATGGACGTTGATTGCAACTCCGGCTTATACAACTACAATGTATATTGATACCATAGACATTTGTAGTGCTTTTTTAAATTATCGTGTGGAATTACCTACCACAACTTGCGCTTTTACAAGTAATGTAGAAGGAGACGATTTTCAAGATGATATTGTGCCGGATATACCTGAATTAGGTCACGTGAGTTTTATTGAAAATACTGGAGATTATGAAATAACATGGGGTGCCAATAGTCAAGATGATACCTATGGCTATGTAGTATACATGCAAGATGCAAATGGTGTATTTGTAGAGATAGACACAGTCTATGGAATTAACGCAACCGCTTACAATTATACTCCCATGGGGGATGGTCCTTTTAGGTTTACTATAGCAGCTTTTGATAGTTGTTTTACCTTATCAACACCACCGACCTACCAAACTTCAGCCAAAGGTAGTCCGCATCAAAGCATGTGGCTTACAGGTGGTAGTTCTGCATGTTCGCAAGACGTGGAGTTAAATTGGACGGCGTATCAAGGGTTTGGTGCGACCATAGTATATGATGTGTATGTAAGAGAAATAGGGGGTGCTTGGCAGAACGTAGGAACTACAGATCAACTAAGTTATACCTATGCAAGAATTCCGGGTACAGATTATGATTTTAAAATTGTAGCAAGAATTGCAGGAGACCAAGCCAACAGTAACATATTCACTCAACTATGGGAAGGAGCCTCAGGGCCGAGTGTGGCCTATATTTCACACGTAAGTGTGGTTGGTGATGAAATTGAAGTAGTTCATAAAGTGAGTTTAGATGGAGGTATTCAAAGTGTGAAATTACAACGTTTAAACCTTTTGAATGCAAACTATGAAACAATAGATGAATTGGCAGTTGGTAATGGAGTCGTTACATTTTACGATGACGATGTAGATGTAAATGATGAGGTGTATTACTATCAAACAATCATGGTTGATAGCTGTGGAAATGAATACCCTCCTATCAATGAGGCAAAGAATATGGTGCTGCAAAGCAATATTGATCCTTTGAGTCTTTTAGCTGAAATTCAGTGGACAGAGTATACAGAGTTTTTAGGAAATACCATTAGTTATGAAGTTTATAGGGGTGTAAATGGAGTCATAGATGATCAGCCTATTGCACTTTTAGGAGCAAATAACAGGTTTTACTCAGATCCTTTGCAGGATGTAGTGGATGAAGATTTTACCGGACAGGTGTGTTATTATATCAAGGCAAGGGAAGGGTTGAATCCAAACGGAGATAGTGATTCAAGCGCTTCTAATATTTCATGTGTTAACCTCGAGCCATTGATTTACATCCCCAATGCCTTTACGGTGAATGGAGCTAATCCTATTTTTTATCCTGTGACCAATTATCATCAATTGGAGCAATATGAATTTACCATTTACAACCGCTACGGTCAAGTGCTTTTTCATACCGAAGATAAAGGAGAAGGTTGGGATGGATACTTGGAAAATGGTCA
>NZ_JBVCPV010000219.1:0-4263 GCF_057456495.1 Lishizhenia sp.
ACTTTTACATGGATAGGTAAGGTAGGTTTTTAGGTTTGGGCTAGATTAGGTTGATTAGCTTATTTCAAAGATACAGCATCAAGCTCCTCTTGTCAACTGTGGATTCTCGCAGGTAGACTCCTTTGTTTGAGCGTTTGTTTGTTCGATAGTTTGAATATTGAGCAAGAAGAGTAACAAGTCATAGACTAAGACCATCGTCGTATCTTCAGAGATAGAGGTCAGACTTGTGAAGATGCGTTCCGATGCTAATCGGAAAAGAGCACGTAGCGTAGTCTGAACCATGGTTCTCAACTTTGGTAAAAGTTGGGAAATCTCCTAAGATTCGACTAGATTTTTCTTTGGTTCGTTTCTAGCGCCGTACTGAGCGTAGCCGAAGTATTATCAATGGAGAAGAAATGAACAAACCCAAGCCTCGAAGCTCGAACCCAAAAAAGCCTCGCTGATTAAACGAGGCTTTACTTTTACATGGATAGGTAAGGTAGGTTTTTAGGTCTGGGCTAGATTAGGTTGATTAGCTTATTTCAAAGATACTGTATCAAGCTTCTCTTGTCAACTGTGGATTCTCGCAGGTAGACTCCTTTGTTTGTTCAATAGTTTGAATATTGAGCAAGAAAAACACTACCTGGTTTTAACCAAAAATCAAGTAGTGTTTTCACCAAGGTCACGGAGTTGTTCGTAGCATTCCATTCCATAGTTCCGGCCTTCGAGACTTCTCGTCCCTCCAACCTCAGGCCTCAAAATCAGTATTGAACGCAAGTAGTGGGTTGGGAATATGCTCTGTAAAAATCCATTTTCATGAATCTCTTATCACATTTGACTAAAAAGCAAAAATCCCTCACCACCAGGCAAGGGATTCAATAAAAATTCCACATTCAGAATTCTCAATTCTTAATTCTCAATTCTTAATTTAATTAGTATCCTACTTTCGCTCTCACGCGTTTTAAGGTAGCAGCAGCAATCTTTCTTGCCTTTTCCGCTCCAATGGCTAAAGCTTCGTCTATTTCGTTCTTATTTTCCATTAAATACTCAAATCGTTCACGTTGAGTAGCAAACTTTTCACAAATCAATTCAAACAATTCTTGTTTAGCATGACCATACCCGTAGTTACCTCCTTCATACTTGGCACGCATTTCCGAGATTTGCTCAGAAGAAGCCAACAATTTATACAAAGCAAAAGCATTACATGTATCCGGATCTTTTGGTTCTTCCAAACCTTTACTGTCCGTTGCAATCCCCATCACCTGTTTTCTCAATTTTTTATCCGTTTGGAAAATATTGATGAAGTTATTTCTTGACTTACTCATTTTATGACCATCTGTTCCAGGGATAATCTTTGCCTCTTCACTTGTCTTCGCTTCTGGAAGCACGAAAATATCACCGTTAATATTGTTGAAACGAGAGGCCACATCACGTGTAATTTCAATGTGTTGTAATTGATCTTTACCGACGGGGATAATCTCTGCATCATACAACAAGATATCTGCCGCCATCAACATAGGATAGCTAAACAACCCTGCATTCACATCACTTAAACGATCCGCTTTATCTTTAAAAGAGTGCGCTAATGTCAAACGCTGAAAAGGGAAAAAACAACTCAAGTACCAAGTCAATTCAGTGACTTCCGGTATATCGCTTTGTCTATAAAAAATCGTTTTTTCAGGGTTTAATCCAAAGGCAAGCCAAGTAGCCGCTACAGCGTAGGTATTCTCACGTAATTCATTCCCGTCTTTAATTTGGGTTAATGAATGCATATCGGCGATAAATAATAAAGAATCATTTTCTTCACTATTTGCCATCTCTACGGCCGGAGCAATAGCTCCTAAAATATTCCCCATATGAGGAACTCCCGTACTTTGGATTCCTGTTAAAACTCTTGCCATTTCAAATGATTTTGTCCAAAAATAAAATAGATTTCTGATATTCCATTCATGAATTCAAAGATTCAAGCATTCAAGAATTCAAGAAATGATTGATGCAAGTGTATTTAACATGATTATAGGCAGAAATATTCGCTCATCTCGTTAGATCGATTATCGACGAACCGAAGTAATATCAAGGATTGAGCAATAACAAGACCCAAGCAAAAAGCCCCGCTGATTCAACGAGGCTCTACTTTTACAAGGTAGGTTAGATAGGTTTTTAGGTCTGGGCTAGATTAGGTTGATTAGCTTATTTCAAAGATACAGCATCAAACCTCTCTTGTCAACTGTGGATTCTCGCAGGTAGATTATTAGATTTAATTGTTTGAATGTTCGATAGTTTGAGGTTAGAATGTGAGTGATTAAAAAAATTTAATTCTTCACTGCGTGAAAAATTTAAAGAAAAGAATGGTCTAAGTACACTATTGAATATAAGCTTGGAGTCCAGAGGAAAACATGATTAAATCATACTAATTTGGAAAAGTTCGGCTTTGTAAAAGAAACTTAGTTTTCATGAAGAAAAAGGAAGTTTTAGTTACACAGCCTAGCGTTTTCTTTGGTTCGTTTCTAGCGTCTTACTTAACGGAGCCGAAGTATTATCAATGAAAAAGAAATGAACCAAACCCAAGCTTCGAAGTAGTAACATAAAAAAAGCTCCTGATTTTCACCAAGAGCTTTTAAATTTATTATAAGTAAATGAATTAAGACTTCTTCTTAAACCATCCTAAAATTCCTTTTTTCTGATCTTTGTCAAAATCAACTCCGTAACCGTAGCCATAACCATATCCGTAGCCATAACCATAACCACGACCTTTGGTTTTAACACCGTTTACTACCATGGCCATTTTACCTAACTTACCATTTTTGTAAAAGTCAGAAGCAAATTTCAACAGACGCTTATCCAAGTAATTCGCTCGAGCAACATACAAGACAACATCTGCGTATTTCGCCGCTGATACCGTATCTACCACTAAACTCGTAGGAGGCGTATCTACGATGATGTAATCAAACTTCTCACGTAGCTCTTTAAACATTACTCCCAAATGATCCTCCATCAATAATTCAGAAGGGTTAGGCGGAATAGAACCAGAAGAAATATAGTATAAGTTATCCGTATTTGGAGATTTTCTTGTTATTGCATCTAATTTTAAACCCGGTGTCGCTAAGAAATCAGAAACCCCTTTCCCTTGCGGCATATCCACGTATTCCAACAATTTTGGTTTACGTAAATCTAATCCAACAACAACTACTTTTTTCCCTGTAAAGGATAAGGAATACGCCAAGTTCAACGAAGTAAAGGTCTTTCCTTCACCCGGGATTGTAGAAGTTGCAAATATTACTTTTCCACCTTCTATATTTTTATCTAAAACAAAGTTTAAATTAGTACGCAAGATTCTATATGCCTCAGCAATAGGACTCCTAGCATCTTTTTGGGTAATAATCTTTGTTTTTTCTTCGCTCGTTGGAACGGTTCCCACAAAAGGTAAATTCAATTTCTCTATATCCTCTTGACCATGAATTTTATTGTCCAACAAGTCTCTTAAATAGATGACTCCAACTGGGATTAGAATCCCCAATAAAAAGGCTCCTAAAAACACAATTTTCTTCTTAGGACTTACGGGAATTCCGTCTGAGTAAGCCATATCGATAGGCTTCGCATTGGAAACATTCGAGGCTTGTGTTATCTCACTTTCTTCACGCTTCTGTAACAAGAACAAGTACAAACTTTCCTTAATCTCTTGTTGACGTAAAATGCTTCTGTATTCCTTTTCAAATTTAGGTAAGGACGCAATTTTTTTCTGATAATCTTTGTTTTGGTCCTTTAATATGGCTAGTTGAATATTTAAACGTGACTTCAAATTATCTAAACCAGTGACCAAACTCGCTTTGATTTGCTCCAATTGCGAATTGATGCGTAATACGTTCGTATTTATAGCAGAAGATGACTTTAACAATTCATTTCTCTCCAACACCAATTCATTATACTTGGCAGTCATCTGATTAATGGCCTGATCTTCAAAACCTAAATTTGCAGGTAAAAGTACTTCAAAATTATCTTTATAATCCTCAAGATACTCCGTCATGTAATTAGACAAATTGACTTGAATTTCAGCCTCTGTCACCGCCTTTTCAGCTTCTGCTTGTTGCTTGTAAAACTTTTCTGCATCGGCTGATACATCCATTAACCCATAATCCGTTTTATATCTCTCCCCTTCATTTTCAATTTCTCGTAACTGATCCTGGATCAATTCTAAACGTTTGTTAATGAAATTACTCGTATTCTCCGCCACCTCATTTTTATCAGCGATAGCATTTTTACGATGCTGTTTAATAACCTCATTTA
>NZ_JBVCPV010000220.1:0-4239 GCF_057456495.1 Lishizhenia sp.
CTTTGGCAATCTTATGTCCAAAAACAAATTCGAAAAAAGAGTTTTCTCGCCCGTGACTATCGCTTTAGCTCTTGGATGCGGCTACTTGGCCTTGGTAGGTTAATACTTATGGTGAACTAAATATTTAAAATCGCTAAAGTCTACACTTTGAACTTCTTATATTTGTTGTTGTTTAACATGTGTGTACATCAACAAATGTCCAATGAAATTTCTGCTTTTACTTCTCCTTGCTTTTCTAATTTCCTCCCCAAAAAGTTGGGCTAATATAGACAGTTTGCAACTTAGTCTAGAGCAAGAGAAAAATCCTAAAAAACGAATAGACACCTACATTCTAATTGGAAAAAATTACACGCAAAAAAATGCGCAACAAGCCCTGTTTTGGTCGAACAAAGCAGAAAAGGAAGCGAAAGCCATACCCTACCAGGCAGGACTTTACGAAAGCTACAAACTCCGCAGCGAAATATTAATGGAGATGAATCAAATAGATTCATCGCTCGCATTAATTGAGTTCATCGTTGAACAAGAACTTATAGCTTCTACCCTAGAACGTGCCGACATCTATAACCTAAAGGGTGTTACCCTACTCAATGCAGGAAGAATTGAGGAAGCCATGGAGCAATTTAATTTGGCCTTAAAAATCTATCGTTCCGAAAATTCCAAAACAGGTGTATTACTCATCATGATAAACTTAGGGAATTGCTTTTATGAGGCTGGAAGAGCGCAAGAAGCTTTAAATTATTTCAAAGACGCTTACGAATTAGCGCTTGAACTAGAAGATAAAAAGAAATTTCCTGTGGCGCTTTTAAACTACGCCATGCTTTCCTTGTATTTGGAAGAAGATACTGAAAAGGTAGACCAATTATTAAAGGGCATTCAACAAAATAGCTTTATACAAGATAATGAGTATATCCTTTCTAGTTTCTACCAAAACCTGGCTGTATTTTACACACAGGTAGAAAGGTGGGGTAAAGCAGAAGAACACTATAAATTAGCACTACAAACTTTAGCTGCATCCGGACTTAGTATAGACGCTGGTATCCACTCTGGATTAGGGCAAGTTTACCTACATCAAAAAAACTATCCGCGCGCAATTGAAAATTATAACAAAGCGCTAGAGTTAAGTACCAAACATTCCCAATTTCGTTTAATTTACAATGATTTAGCACGACTCTACGCACAACTCAATAACATAGATAGTGCTGAGCACTATTGGGAACTTACCTATGAGGAAATGCGTAAACAAGAGGAAGAAAACGCTCAAGCGCTCGTACTAAAATCTAAGAACAACCTTGAACTTATAAAAAAGGAAAATGAAATTGCACTCTTGGCAGCTAATGCCAAAAGTGAACAATTACAGAAGCGCATCAACTTAGTAATTATAATTGCCTTAATTATTTTTATTGCCCTCGTTATACAAGTAGCCTACCTCATCCTTCAACGCAAAAAGAAAGAGCTTATCTTAAAAGATCAAGAACTTGAATTAAAGAAGCAAAAATTAACCAGTCTATCTCTGCGTATCAATCAAAAAAATCAAGTACTCAAAGAATTTGAAGCTACTGTTTCGAAACAAGAAGAGAAGATTTCGCCTATCGTGAATGACGCCAAAATAGCCTTAAAAAACTCTCTACGTATAGACGAAGATTGGAAGGAATTTGAACTTTACTTCAACGATTTAAATTCTGGATTTTACGATAAATTAAAAAGCTCATATCCTGACCTAACCAACAATGAATTAAAAATCTGTTCCCTTTCCAAACTCAGATTTACCTTAAAAGAGATTGCTCAAACACTTTTCTTATCCGTAGATTCTGTAAAATCTGCGCGTTACCGCATCCGAAAAAAGTTAAAAATGGAAAAGGGAGAGGATTTATCCGACTTCTTAAACCAACTGTAAAACTGATAGTTACACCTTTATTTTCTTTTTGACACCTATTGCACACCTCCTTTTTTAGGGCTTTCATTACTCAGGAAATACATTTGTTCCCAAAATAAAATTCAAAATGAAAAGAACTATGAAGGCGTTTTATCTTTCCGCATTACTCTTACTAGTGAATTGTTCCTTATTCGCACAAGAATTTAGTAAACAATTTTTTATAAACGACACTACAAGACTATATCAAGGAGGTGTAGCTGTAGCGTTAGACACCAATGAATTTACGAGTGTCGTTTTAAGTAACGATCAAGTTACAGATGGTATATTAAATCAATTTTACTTTCACTTTATTCAATCTGACACTCTGGGAAACCTACAGCAATTTATACATGTGAGAATGGCTGACACAGCCTACAACATTCACCCCTTTAACATGATTAAGCTGAACAATAATACCTTTTTAATCTCAGCTACATCTCGCCAAAAATATGGACCGAGTAACTCTAAACCAGTTCTCATTAATATGAGTGAAACCGGAAATATCTTGTGGAGTAAAAGTCTAGATGTAAGTTGCGCATCGGGTGCTAACAATAGATTACTTCAATTATCAAATGGAGATATACTCTTTGTGTACCAAGATTTCTCCCATGGTTTTAGACCTATATACTGTCTGGTTGATGAAAATGGTAACTTCAGTAATTTCAATCGATTCCCTTGGCCAAGTGTTATGCCCCGAACATTACATTTAAATGACGATGGAACTTTTGACCTAATTACAAGCAACGGAGATCTATTGAATATAGAGCAAGATCTTTCTCAAATTAACAGCAATAGAAAATACTTTAAACAAGGAGGGATTTTCTTTCATCGATTAGAGAATGGAAATTATTTAATCGCCATTATGCAAGAGTTTGGTGGAGATCCCATATTCATTATGACAGATAGTCAAGGAACTGAACTTTGGTCGAAACAAATTGCCTCTACTTTCGGACCGGTACCTATCAACTACACAACTTTTGATTTTGACTTCATTGAGGAAACTGCAGATGGAAACCTTCTTATTGGAGTACACGACATGTTCGCAAAACGACACAATTACCTCACCATCGATATGCAGGGAAATCTAATTTCTAGTAGAATTGGAAACAACGTTCTGAGTCACGCTCAACACAATGGAAATGACCAAATGTACATTTTCAACTTAGGGGACTTTCAAACCAATAATTTTATTCTTGAAAAACGTAAGTTCAATACATTTTACCCTTGTGATTATGAAGTAGAGAACGTAGTAACAGATGCCAGCGCTATGGAAATTCAGCCAGACAGTGCTTCACTTTTCCCTGTTGCAGCACCTACGGTTATTGACATCAACTTAAATGCTCAAACCGTTCCAAATGTGGTGGATTTCGGTACACTCTGTGATTTTTCTACAGCTGGAACTCAAGAAAACGAAGTACTTATCGACGTTTATCCAAACCCAACAAATGGAATCGTACACATAGAAAGTTCATCAAAAATAGTACACATTCGCGTGCGCAACGCACTCGGTCAAGAAGTTAGTGTAAGTCGTGATAGCCATTTAGACCTATCTGGTTTAGAAAATGGCATCTACCTTTTAGAAATCACGACAAATGCAGGTAGAAGTCTACATAAACTTGTTAAAGAGTAATTTAGGCTCCTTGCGCAACACTGGTTCATTCTCATGTTTTGGACCAGTGTTTTTTTCTTTTGTAAAAAAGAGCTTTGTTACTTTTTTAAAATTGTGCATTTCACTTGTAAATTCACAACTATGCGCAAGCTCTTCCCCTATACCTTATGTCTATTCTTCCTCTTTTCTTTTAATTCAGAAGGATTTAAGGAGGAACAACTCAGATATTCACGTGTGCGGCAAGCGTACAAAGAGAAAGGAAGTCTTATTCAGCAAAATTTAGACGCAAAAAACATAAAACGCAATGAACTTGAACTTTATATCCGTGCGTTTAAAACTGAAAAAACAATGGAATTATGGGGTAAGGACGACTCCTTAAATCAATTTATACTTCTAAAATCCTACACAATTTGTGAAACTTCTGGAATGCTCGGCCCTAAACGGCAACAAGGTGATTTACAAATACCGGAAGGTTATTATTATATAGACCGTTTCAATCCTTTCAGCAATTTTCACCTTTCGCTGGGTATCAATTACCCCAATGCTTCCGATAAAATTCTAGGAAATAGAAACAAATTAGGGGGCGATATTTTCATACACGGCGATTGTGTAACCATAGGCTGTTTGCCTTTAACGGATGACCTCATCAAGGAAGTTTACATCTATTGCGTGGAAGCCAAAAACAATGGTCAAACCTCCATCCCCGTAACGATATATC